>NZ_JAHHPS010000664.1:0-3503 GCF_024606275.1 Endozoicomonas sp. SESOKO4
AACTCATACTCTTCCCTCTGCACGGGGCCAGGGTGAGCCACTGACAGGACGCGTCAACCCTCCTTCCGGAGCAACCTTTGAAGGGCTGTGTATAGGCGACAGTAATGATTGTTACTTGCTGGCCAGCGATGCCGGTTATGGTTTTGTTGTTCAGCATTCCGATATGGTCAGCAAGAACAAGGCCGGTAAGGCTCTGCTGACTCTGCCCAAGTATTCCCAGGTTATGTCGCCCGTACCGGTAACGGCAGAAGATCAGGTGCTGGCAGCCATCACCAACGAGGGACGCATGCTGGTCTTCCCGCTTTCCGAATTGCCGAAGCTGGCAAGAGGTAAGGGCAACAAGATCATTAATATTCCTTCGGCACGGGCATCGGACCGAATCGAGTTGATGGTTCATCTGGCGATAATGAACTCGAGCGACGCTCTGGTTCTGTACTCAGGCAAGCGTCATGTGACGTTGAAATCGGCAGACATTGTGCATTATCACGGAGAGAGAGGCCGCAGGGGTAACAAACTTCCCCGTGGCTTCCAGAAAGTGGATAGTTTTGAGGTTATACGGGCAAACGAAAAAGAAGAGAGCTAAGCCCGAAGAATGGGCAACTCGGTTCCATCACTGCAGGGTTTTTATAGCCGGACTGCTGGCGGCCGCTAAAAACCCATGATGGTTTGTTGAGCCCAATGATCAGCAATGGCCGATTCCGCACCCCTTGATGATGAGGTTGCAAAGATGTTCTGTTGCAGCCTCTAAATCCTCATCGGACAGGGCCTCCTTACCCATGACACAGGCCACCTGAGGACTGTAGTCCACATAATACTGGGTATTAGCCCAGATGGTGAACAGCAGGTGAAGAGGATCCACAGGATCCATTTTGCCTTGTTCTACCCAGGACTCAATAACCAGTGACTTCTCTTTGATCCATGCTCTGAAGTGCTCAAAGTGTTCCTTGAGGTGTTGCCCTCCATGAATGATCTCACTGCTGAATATACGGGAAGCGTTGGCATGAGCCAGGCAGTATCGCATTTTAGCCCGTATATACTGTCGAAAGGCTGAAGCCGGATCATCCTCTTTGTTCAAGCCGGAAAAAACAGCTTCCCAGAGTGCCATAATATGGCTGAGAACGGCGCCATACAGATCGACCTTGCTGTTAAAGTAATAATGAATGTTGGCTTTTGGCAATCCGGCTCTGTTTGCAATGTCTCTTATTGAAGTCCCTTTGAAGCCACCAAGAACGAATTCGTCCTCCGCAGCTTGCAGTATGATCTGGATGTTCTTTTGACGCACACGACTACTTTTCAAGGCCGTCTGTTGAACCTTGGCAGCGGAAGATTGCATAAAATCTCCGTATATTGATTAGGTGTTATGACTATCGACTATGAATATAGACAAGAGTTGCGCAATTACCATTCGCTGCAAATAATTTGATAGCAAGACAGTCTTTTTTTACCCTGCCCATAAGTAAGCACTTTTATTCAGAACCCGTGAAGGTAGCTAAATTTTCGGTGATGTTATTTTCTGGGCGCATAATCAAAAACGTCAGAGTGCAGGTTTTTTTTTCGGGAACCCATTTTCAATCATTACGTCATATGTCGCATAAACCATTTGTGGAGAGCCACTGATATAGGTCTGGCAATGGTGCAGCTTTTCTCGATCGGCCAGTATCGCTTCGTACAACAACCCATGACGTCCACACCAGTCATCTTCATGATTGGCTTCACTGACCACTGGATGATAATGAAGGCCCTGACCAGACCATTGCACAGGAAGGTTTGGCAAATAAAAGTCAGCTGGAGTTCTGGCTCCCCAGTAGAGATGGATCTCCCCATTATGATGGTGACGCAGGCAGTACTCGATCATGCTTTTCATTTGCGAAAAGCCGGTACCGGCAGCAATGAATAGCAGAGGTTGTTGTTTATCCATTGAGTCAGGGAGGTAGCAATTCCCGGCAGGCAAACTGATGTTCAACACACCTTCTTTTATTTCCCGAAAGAGCTGTTGAGAGTTCGGACTGCCTTTCAGCTGTTGAATGTGTAGCTCCAGATGCTGCTGGTTTTCTTGCGGCGCTGAGGCAATAGAAAAACAATTGTTCTCATTATTCTGAAGGTGAACAATAAGATACTGGCCCGGGTAATAATCGGGCAAGCAGCCCGACCCGGTGGCCAGTTTGACACGGTAAATGTCGGAGCTGAGAAGCTGAGTATCGGCAACTGAGCATTGCAGCTTTGAAGACTCTGTTATCTGCACGATGCCTCCCTCCGGAATGTCACAGCCTGCAGGAATGCCTGGGGAATCCCTGCTGATTGCACTAAAAGTAACACTGTATCACAGGAAAACAGGTGATAATCAGGAGTTTTAACCGCTTCAGTCTATACCTAAATCATCCCAGATTGCATCAACCTGATCTTTGACTTTCTGTGTCATGGTTATGGTCTGACCCCATTCCCTGTCGGTTTCTCCGGGCCACTTGTTCGTAGCATCAAAGCCCACCTTAGAACCAAGACCTGTAACCGGTGAAGCGAAATCCAGATAATCAATGGGGGTGTTTTCAACAAAGACGCTGTCCCTCTTGGGGTCCATACGTGTTGTCATGGCCCATATCACATCGTTCCAGTCCCTGGCATTGACATCATCGTCAGTAACAATGACGAACTTGGTGTACATAAACTGTCTGAGAAATGACCATACACCGAGCATGACCCGTTTGGCATGACCCGGGTATTCCTTGCGCAGGGTGACTACCGCCATTCGGTAAGAACACCCTTCCGGTGGCAGATAAAAGTCCACGATTTCCGGGAACTGTTTTCTCAGAATGGGGACAAACACCTCATTCAGGGCAACTCCCAGAATGGCGGGCTCATCAGGAGGTCTGCCTGTGTAGGTGCTGTGATAGATGGGATCCCTTCTGTGAGTAATGCACTCTACAGTGAAGACCGGGAAGCGTTCGACTTCGTTGTAGTAACCCGTATGATCACCAAACGGGCCTTCGTCCGCCATCTCTCCCGGATAGATATGACCTTCCAGTATTATCTCGGCACTCGCAGGTACCTGGAGGTCATTGGTGATGCTTTTAACCAGTTCGGTTTTACTGCCTCTGAGCAAACCTGCAAAGGCATACTCTGAAAGGCTGTCAGGCACAGGGGTCACAGCGCCCAGGATAGTAGCAGGATCTGCGCCCAGGGCCACTGTGACAGGGAAAGGCTTGTCAGAGTCCTTCTGCTGCCAATCCCTGAAGTCCAGAGCACCACCCCGGTGGGATAGCCAACGCATGATCAGTTTATTTTTACCGATCAGCTGTTGACGGTAGATTCCGAGGTTCTGTCGATCTTTTTCAGGACCTTTGGTGATGACCAGAGGCCAGGTGACCAGAGGGCCTGCATCGCCGGGCCGGCAGGTTTGCTCTCCGGTATGATATAGACTTTTGTGAACCGCCAGGGCTTGAGCGTTTGGCTTGGTCTTCTGGCACTCAGGACAGGTTTGCTCTGGGGTGTGATCTTTTCTTTTGTGA
>NZ_JAHHPS010000665.1:0-1161 GCF_024606275.1 Endozoicomonas sp. SESOKO4
CGCCAGGCATTGAATAAAGCAAAACCCCAGTTGAGTGATCGGCTGGGGTTTTTGTAATTTTGCTCCTTTAATACTCATCTCACCCGATCTCCCCGGCCTCTTCCCGTCGCAGTCATTAAAATATATTTAAAATAATCCTGCAGAGTTAAGGAGCGGATCATCTGGCTGTCTGTTCTGGCAAGCAGTTCAGGGGTAGACATATCAATCTGTCTGACTTGCGCAAGACCGGTGACGCCGGGCAGCACATTATACACTCCGAGTTGTTCACGGGCTTCAATCAACTTTTTCTGATTAAAGAGATTAGGTCTTGGGCCTACCAGACTCATATCGCCAACCAGAACATTCCAGAGCTGTGGCAGTTCGTCCAGTTTGGTTTTACGTAAGAAGCGACCCAGTGGCGTAATGGATGAGGAAGGGACAAGATGACTGGCAACAGAGATAGTATCCACTTGCATGGTACGGAACTTCACAAGCACAAACGGCTTTTTATAACGGCCAACCCGTTCCTGGCTGAACAGGGGAGAGCCGGTATCGAGAAAACCCATAATATAAATCACCAGAAGTAAAGGCGAGCTGAGAATAAGACCGAGTAAAGCCAGCAGGCAATCGAGGAAACGATACACTTCATTTTTTACCTGGAGAATAGGCCAAAACGGTAGCCCGAATACCCTGTTTGACAGGATAGGGCGATTGCCAGCCTAAAAGGTGGATTGCCTTTGTAGTATCAAGCTGTAAATCATCAATCAGCTTGCCTACGTTTAAATCTGTAGACGATCTAAGCCATTGTCTCGCAATATAATGTTTATTTTCTCATCCAGGAGCGAATCATGAGTAAGGACGATTATTTAGAGCATATTGAAATTGATCAGGCAAAACGTTTTGGAAAACCTACCATTAAGGGGACCAGAATAACGGTCACTGACATACTCGAAATGCTGGCAAGTGGTATGACGCAAGCAGAAATATTGGATGAACACCCTAATCTTCTGGCAGAACAGATAAAGGCTGCGTTGCTTTACGCAGCCACGGAATAATCATGAAAGTCCCTGCCCAGCAAGCACTTCAGCCAGGTAGCATGTGTTCATAACAGCTTTCCTTTGCTTTCCCTTCAGGCCTGCTTTGAAGGTTTTCGTGTTGTTCAGCAGATTGACTGCAATATGT
>NZ_JAHHPS010000666.1:0-1063 GCF_024606275.1 Endozoicomonas sp. SESOKO4
CAGGGCTTGCCCAAACATGCGTCAGTGAAAAAAGTGCTGGGCTGGACGGGTTTCCGGGAGGCACCCAATCGTTGGCTCCTGCAAATGATGACCAGGCTCTGGATAACAGAAGGGTTACCTGCCATTGAAGCGCTGCAACATCAGGAAACACAACTGAAACAGTGGCTGTTAACAGATTTTGCTGAAGACAAAAGTGATTCAGACGGTGAAGAGTACGACGAATACGATGGTTATTCAGAAGATGAAGAGGATGACAAATTCAATCGCCAGATAAAAACAGTTGCTCTTTATCTTTCCACCTCCAGGCCAGACTGGTCACTCAACTGGGCGGTTTTAAAACAGTTTCATCAATTCCATGCAAAGACTAAAACCGTTCTGATGCTGGAATCATTAATAAGACTTCTGTCTTCTTATGGAGGGAAAGGCGTCGAGCGCTACCTTCAGGTTGATCAACAGGACCGGGATTTTTTGTGGCGTCATTCGGTTAAAGCCGTGCCTTTGAACGTGCTAGATAAGGCAATGGCTCTGTTTTCTTCCAATGAATCCAGAGGGCGTTTTGTCTATTTTGCCAAGCGACTGAAGTCATTGCCGGATAAGAGTCAATGGGAACAACATTCAGAACGGTTGCAACTATTATCGGGGGTGCTGAAATACGATTATATGAAAAGACTCTTTTGGAAAATCCTGCAACCCCTATCAAATGATGATCAGGAGCGTTTTCTGGACGCCAGCCATGCTCAGGCTGTATTTGACCTGTTTCCCTCATTGAGCGCGCTACACAAACTCAGCAAAGAGCACTCCTCCCAATGGTTAAAACGGCTACTTGAAGCCTGTCTTCGGCTAGAAACCCATGACATTACCAAAGAAGGCATCAAGATAATCTTTGAGGCGCTACTCAAAACCCATAGCCTTCTGCCCTGGGATCAAGATATCCCCGATCACTTTCTGTCCGGAATGCGAACAACCGGCGACAACAACGTTGAGATACCTGTCTCTGGACTGATACCGTCAGGAGAACAGCTGGCCCTGAGTTATATCGCTGTGCTGATGCAGAACCTCAACG
>NZ_JAHHPS010000667.1:0-1006 GCF_024606275.1 Endozoicomonas sp. SESOKO4
GCTCCCCAATATCGCTCAGAAGCGCCTGAACCTGAGACGACGTCAAAAACGGAGGATTCATCGCAAACCTGGAATGAAGCGTTCATGAATGAACTGGTAAACAGGCTCTTTTCCAGAGTAGAAGGACTACTACATACCCCGTCAGAGACTTCTAATGCAACGGTGAGTGGTGATGCCAGACTGTTTGCCAGCATCGAGCTAGCCAGTACACTGACATCCATACAGAAAGAGCTCTCGGGTCAACATGACTCTATCTTCAGTCTGGCAGAATCGATCAAGAGTGCCTTGAAGGACAAGGGTGTAAAACAAAAGCTCTCACCAAGGCACCGTGACCTTATCAACATGGTCGGCATGCTGTTCGAGTTTATTCTGGACGATCATGAGTTACCGGATGACGTTAAAAATCTGATTGGTTTACTTCAGATTCCTGTTTTAAAACTAACTTTACTGGAAGAAAGTTTTTTAACTGACCGCCGCCATGCGGCAAGAGAGTTACTCAATGACATGACCTCAGCCGGCATGCATACGACACTGGAACCAGAAACAGAAAAGCCTGTTATCGAGTTGATTGAAGAAACAGTCAAGTACATTATCAAACATTTCACCGAAGACCCTGACATATTTTCCAGCTGTCATAAAACATTCAACGATAAGCTACTTAAAATCAGGGATTCTTTAGACCAGAATCAAACTAGAACAGAGCCCAATCAGACTGAACCTGCAGAGGGTGAAGAGGCCATTAGTACGGAAGATATTGTTCTTGAAGCTCAGACAAGCAAGGTAAACTGTGAGTTTCAACTAATCATCTCCAATCTCATTTCTACCCGGCAATATACAGTGCCGGACTCAATGGAAAAGCTGGTTAATGAAGTTTGGTCTGATGTTCTGGAAACCGCTGGTATGAAGAGCACTGCTAATACCAATGATTCAGCTGACATTCCATGGTTCGATGCCATCAATACACTGGATATCTTGTTATGGAATCTACAACCAGAAAACCGTGATT
>NZ_JAHHPS010000668.1:0-2081 GCF_024606275.1 Endozoicomonas sp. SESOKO4
GGCTTTCTGGCTTACTCGCCTTGGAGGACTGGCTAAATGGACTGTAGAAGAGTTTGACTGTCGACTCGGGTGTGGCAGGCATCAAAATCATCTTTTTGTCGATCATCTGCTCCGGGAGGTGAAACTTCCCATCTGAGCATTGGTACCTGGTTAAGCGCGACTCCGTCCGGCACAGTGTCCTCAGGGCATTTTTGATCAGGTTAAAAGGCTTCTGGTAGTAGTGGATCTGGTTGATATCGCTGGCGCATTTCTCGATGGGACCGTTAGGTACATATTTCTTATCCTTGCAATAGTCCCAGTCGCCTTTTTTTCCGGCGATCAGGAAGGGCTGGAATGAATAGCCGCCTCCGAAGGTCAGGGTTTTGTTCACCAGGTCGATGGACTTGATGTTCAGGGTCAGGAGGTTGCCGTCCTCACTCATCAAAGCATTGAGGGTCTGGTTGTTGTTGGTCAGGAATTTTCCGGGATCCAGTTGGTCGTGAATCGGGTCAAAGAAGCGGGCCGCTTCACCCGAGGCGTCCTGTAACTTTTTATAGACCAGCTTTTCTACCTTCTTTTTGTAATATTGCTCAAAAACGCCCCTGACGAAGTGCATCAGACCGCTAATAAAGTACCCGATTGGCCCGAGCACCATTGAAAGGCCGGAGACAGCGGTATCCACCGACTCAAAGATCACCCTGGATTCCAGGAGTTTCTTGACGTCCGGGTCCTCTTCGTTCTCATATTCAATCACGGTCAGGGTGAGACTGCCTGCCTGAACGCCGAAACTCACAGCAGACAGGGCAAGACCTGCTTTGCCTGCTTTACCTAGCCCTTTGGCTACTTTTACCCCCTTGGGCAACTGGCCCGATCCGATTTTTGAGGGCAGCTTTGGCGCGGTTTGACGGGAAGAAAATGGCTGCCTGGAGGTTGGCGTGTCCATCATGATCACCTGACGCCCGAGATCGGCCAGGTCAAGCCCTTGTAATGCCAGCGCCGAATAATAAAGCGTCTTACGGCCGATATGAATCTGCCGTTCGGTGTCCGTCATATTCCGGGGCGGGGGTTGTTTATGATGATGTCCAACGGGGGCAATCCCGGCGATCAGGTCGTAAAGGTCCAGGAAAGAGCTGGCAATGTCCATACCGTCGACGGGTGCTTTTTTCCCCTTTACCGTTGATGACAACACCGGACGACCCGTGCCTTTGAGAAAGCCCTGGAAGCGGTCAAAGGCGCCGGAGGTAAACCGGATGTTCTTTCGGGTCAGGGTATCGGGCTCCATAAAGTCCATGCGCCAACCCTGCCTGTTCCGACGGAGGGTATCCAGCAGGGGGATCATGTTATCGGAGAGTGAGTGCCGGGTTTTAATGCCCTCCAGGGCGGTGTCAAATTCCAGCAGCCGCTGCCTGAATTCGTTTCGTTCCCTGGCGACAGCGGACAGACTGTCCACCGCCGTATCGGTTTGAGTCACTGTTTGGGGGGGCACGGACACCGAAGAGGGGCTGGACGGCAAATTCCGGAGGGCTTTTGAATCCGCTGGCGGTGACATCAGCACCCGGGTTTCATCGGTAAACAGCCGGTATTCCGGTTGTCCGCTGGCCGGGGAGCGCAGCACCAGCGTTTCTATCGCCGGGCGGTCCTTCGGCATCAGGCGCTCGGTATCCGTCACCAGTCGTTTGAACACCTTGTCGCTGTGGCTCTGGGGCTCGATCACCAGCTCGCCCACCAGGGGCTTGCCGTTGGCGGAGGAGCGGGTGATGAAGGTTTTCAGGGCGTTGAGAGCCTTGATGCCGCGGGGCTGTTCACTACCGGGAAGATCGCTGACGGTCAGGCTGCTGATGTAGCTGTCAGCGGTGAAATCTGTGACCAGTGTTGTCAATGCCGGAGCGATCAGTCTGGCTGTCCGACCGAGGACAGTGATGCGGTTGCCGTCTCCCCCGGCGATGGCGGACTGCACCCGGCCCTCGGGCGTGAGCAGCACATAACCGGCAGAGGGGGTGGCTTTCAGCAACAGGGGCTGGCCACTGAGAGTCTTGGCTTCTATTTGCTGTTGGGCGCGGGTAAACGAGGCGTTGTCCAGGGCAATGACGTAGTGCTGGCCC
>NZ_JAHHPS010000669.1:0-6051 GCF_024606275.1 Endozoicomonas sp. SESOKO4
CCTCCAGTGTCAGTCAAACCTCCCAGACAAGGCTCTGGTGTTCATTGATGGTGAGCGTCAATTTCTGAAGGTAGGCCAACAACCGGTAAAAGGAGTCAGGCTGATTGATGCCAGCAGTCGGAAAGCCCGGGTTGAAATCAATGGCGTAGCGAAAGATTATTTTCTCAGTCGTGATATGGGTGATGGTATTCAATCACCGGAGCTTCTGACTGCTCGAATCAACAGAAGCAATGATGGGCAGTACCTTGCCCAGAGTATTATTAACAATAAACCTGTTCAGGTGTTGGTGGATACCGGAGCAAATGTTGTGGCTATCAGCAGTGCCACAGCTGACCGGCTTGGCATCCGATACCAGGATGGCAGCCCGATTCGTGTCGAAACCGCCAGTGGAGTGGTCAAAGGCTTTCAGGTGATGTTGAATTTCGTGATGGTCGGCGGTATTCGGGTTGCTAATGTTGAAGCCACAGTGATTGAAGGCAGTAGCCCTGAAACCGTGTTACTGGGCATGAGTTATCTGAAGCACATCCGATTCAGTGAAGAAGGTGGGGTCATGACATTGCAGGCTCCTTATTAGCTCGCCTGTAACATCTTGTACTGTTACAATTCCACCCCACGACTGTCTTGAGGAGTAGTGAGTGTCTGTTCGTTACGTTGCAGAGTCTCGCTTGCCCACCCCTTTCGGTGAGTTCATCATGCATGGATTTGAAGAGAGTGGCACCGGCAAGGAGCATCTGGCTCTCACCATGGGGGATGTGAGCGAGGGTGGTCCCGTTCTGGCGCGGGTCCATTCAGAGTGTCTGACCGGAGATGCTCTTTTCAGCATGCGCTGTGATTGCGGTCCCCAGCTTGAGGCGGCCATGCGCAAGATTGCCGAAGCGGGTCGCGGGGTGATTCTTTATCTGCGTCAGGAAGGCCGTGGAATAGGTTTGATGAACAAAGTCCGGGCTTACCAGCTTCAGGATACAGGTCTGGATACTGTAGAAGCCAATGAAGAACTGGGTTTCGCCGCTGACTTGCGCAAGTACGATATGTGCAAGACCATGCTGGATCACCTGGGGGTTACACAACTAGTACTGATGACCAACAACCCAAAGAAGGTGGAAGCCCTGGCCCGTCAGGGGGTTGATGTTGTTCATCGTCAGCCCCATCAGACCGGGCAGAATCCCCACAATGAGAAGTACCTGACCACCAAGGTCTGGAAGCTCGGGCATTTGTACGATACCGCGTAATACTTGAGCCGGAGCCAGGTGCGACCTGTTACTGGCTCTTCATGTATTTTGCTTGAAATGAGTTCATCTCCTTCCCTGATAATCCCTTTATCCTATTTTGTGCAGCTTGGCGCGCGCGATTTCCTGAAGGAAACCAGAGCGGGTTCGGTATGCCGGATCAGCTTCCACCAACCTGTCGATCTTCCGCAACATTATGAGCGTGAAGGTCTGCTAATGCCCCACACTCGATCAGAGAATGGCTATCGATGGTATGGGCAGAATGAAATCAAACGTCTTGAAGCGATCATGGCTTACCGTGCTTTCGGCACACCGGTCAGCAATATTGTGCGACTTCTCGACGGTGAAGACGATAGGGAGCAAGAACGCATTTTGCGTGGCCAGCTGCTGGCTCTTGAGCATGAGATTCAGAAGTTGCGCCAGCAGCAAAAAGCCACTGTATTGCTGCTTAAACAACCTTTATTACTGGAGCAAAATATGGTCAACAAAGATCGTTGGGTAGAAATTATGAAAGCGGCCGGGTTCAGCGAGGAGGATATGAAAAGCTGGCATCAGCAGTTTGAAAAAATGGAGCCGCAGGCGCATCAGGAATTTCTGGAGTCACTGGGCATTGATAAAGAGGAGATCGATAAAATCCGCGGCTGGTCCAGACAGCCCTAAAAACCTATAGACTTTCCATCCGGTCCACTGATAATAGCTTTTGCCGTGACATCTGGCGATTTAAGAATATGAGGTCAGCTATGGGGATTTTTGAACGCTATCTCAGCCTTTGGGTTGCTTTGGGCATATTTGCAGGGCTTTTTGGTGGACTGCAATTTCCAGAATTCTTTGAGGCTCTTGGCCAATGGCAATACGCCAGCATTAATCTGGTTATCGCGGTACTGATCTGGCTGATGATCTATCCAATGATGATGCAGGTGGATTTCTCTGCCATTAAAAACGTTCATCGTCGTTCAAAAGGGTTGATCATCACCGTCACTATTAACTGGTTGATCAAGCCTTTCACCATGGCACTGCTGGCCGTATTGTTTATTCGCTATGTTTTTGGCGACTGGATCAGTCCTGAGCTGGGTAAAGAGTATACTGCCGGTATGATTCTACTGGGTGTCGCACCCTGTACTGCCATGGTTTTTGTTTGGAGTCAGTTGACCAGGGGAGACCCTAACTACACTCTGGTTCAGGTCGCCATCAATGACCTGATCATGCTCATTGCGTTTGCTCCCCTTGCCGCCTTTTTGCTGGGAGTAACAGAGGTATTTGTACCCTGGAATACCCTGTTTCTGTCCGTCGGACTGTTTGTGGTGATACCAGTGCTTGCAGGCTGGTTGACCCGAAAAGCTGTTCGCAGCGAACAAGCACTGAGTCTATTTCTGACAGGCATCAAGCCCTTTTCGATCATTGGGTTAATTGGCACAGTCATTCTTCTGTTTGGGATTCAGGCCAACACGATTATTGCCCATCCCCTGGATATCTTCCTGATTGCCATACCCCTGATCATCCAGACCTATCTGATTTTTGCCATCACCTATTTATGGATGAAGAAGTGGAAGCAACCCCATAACATTGCCTCACCTGGTGCAATGATTGGTGCCTCCAACTTTTTTGAACTGGCTGTTGCCGTGGCCATCAGTCTTTTTGGACTGAATTCCGGGGCCGCTTTGGCAACGGTTGTGGGTGTTTTGGTGGAAGTGCCGGTGATGTTGTCACTGGTTGCCTATGCTAATCGAACACGACAGTCATTCACTGAACGGGAGTCTTCCTGATCAGTGACTTTCGAATCGCAGACACCCCGGATTTTCAGAGGCAATGGCTATCAATAAAGTGTTCAGGAGATTCAGGATAGTCATATATAGCGATTTCAGTTTGTGGCTGAAGGCATTAGAATAGCGCCAATTTAAAACAGACTGGATCTTCGGAGCCCTGATTCCTATGTCCTCACGTCGTGAGCTAGCCAATGCCATCCGCGCCCTGAGTATGGACGCTGTACAGAAAGCCAAGTCCGGACACCCCGGTGCCCCAATGGGTATGGCTGATATTGCTGAAGTATTGTGGCGTGATTATCTGAATCACAACCCGGTTAACCCTCAGTGGGCTGACCGGGACCGTTTTGTTCTGTCCAACGGTCACGGCTCCATGCTGCTTTACTCTTTGCTGCATTTGAGCGGTTACGATGTGTCTGTTGAAGACCTCAAGAACTTCCGTCAGTTGCACTCCAAAACCGCAGGCCACCCTGAGTACGGTTACGCTCCGGGCATCGAGACTACTACCGGTCCTCTGGGTCAGGGTATTGCCAATGCCGTGGGTATGGCAGTTGCCGAAAAGACTTTGGCGGCTCAGTTCAACCGGGAAGGTCACAACATTGTTGACCACCACACCTATGTCTTCATGGGTGATGGCTGCATGATGGAAGGTATTTCCCATGAGGTGTGCTCTCTGGCAGGCACTCTGGAGCTGGGTAAACTGATCGTTTTCTACGACGACAATGGTATCTCCATTGATGGCGAAGTAGAAGGCTGGTTCACCGACGACACCGTGCAGCGTTTCGAAGCCTACAACTGGCACGTTGTTCCAAATGTTGACGGTCATGACCCTGAAGCAATACGTGTTGCTATCGAAGCAGGCCGTGCGGAAAAAACCAAACCTACTCTGATCTGCTGCAAGACTGTCATCGGTTTTGGTTCTCCTAACAAGGAAGGCAAGGAAGAGTGTCATGGTGCCCCCCTGGGTGACGAAGAGATCAAATTAACCCGTGAGCGTCTGGGTTGGGAACATCCTGCTTTTGAAATCCCGTCCGACATCTACAGCCATTGGGATGCCAAAGAAACCGGTACCGCTAAAGAAACCGTATGGAACGAAAAGTTTGCTGCTTACCAGTCTGCTCACCCTGAACTGGCGGCTGAATTTGTTCGTCGTCAGAAAGGCGAACTCCCTGCTGACTTCTCTGCCAAGGCAGATGACTTCATTAAGTCCTGTCAGGCAGAAGGCGAGAAAGTCGCCAGTCGTAAGGCTTCCCAGAACACCCTGAATGCTTTTGGTCCGCTGTTGCCAGAACTGCTGGGTGGTTCTGCTGATCTGGCGGGCTCCAACCTGACTCTGTGGAGTGGTTCCAAAGGCGTTAAGCCTGCTGACGCCACTGGTAACTACGTGTTCTACGGCGTCCGTGAATTCGGCATGACCGCCATGATGAACGGTATCGCCTTGCACGGTGGTTTCGTACCTTACGGTGCAACCTTCCTGGTCTTCATGGAATACGCCTGTAACGCTGTGCGCATGGCGGCTCTGATGAAGCAGCGCAGTATTCTGGTTTATACTCACGACTCTATTGGTCTGGGTGAAGACGGTCCCACACACCAGCCAGTAGAACAGATTGCCAGCCTGCGCCTGACGCCTAACGTGAATGCATGGCGTCCTTGTGACACCGTTGAATCGGCGGTGGCCTGGAAACATGCGATCGAGCGTGAAGATGGCCCCAGTGCACTGATCTTCTCCCGTCAGGGTCTGCCCTGTATGCATCGTGAAGCTGATCAGGTAGTGGACATTGCCCGTGGTGGTTATGTACTGAAGGATTCCGAAGGTACTCCTGAACTGATCCTGATTGCTACCGGTTCTGAAGTGGAACTGGCCATGAACGCTGAAGCTGCCCTGACCGCTCAGGGCCGTAAGGTCCGCGTTGTATCCATGCCATCCACTGAGGTTTTCGATGCTCAGGATGCGCAATACAAGCAGATGGTTTTGCCTCTTGAAGTCCCTGCCCGTATCGCGATTGAAGCCGCTGCGGCTGACTTCTGGTACAAGTACGTTGGCCTGGACGGACGGGTCATCGGCATGACCACTTTCGGTGAGTCTGCACCGGCCGGTGATCTCTTTCCATACTTTGGGTTTACTGTAGAAAATATTGTTGCTGCCGCTGAAGAGATTCTGGACTGATAGCAACAACAGGGAACCTGACGCCCTGAATGGCTTTTAAAAGCCTGCGAAAAAACGGCAGATGGTTGATATCAACTGCCGTTTTTTAATTCTATCTATAAGAAGAGATATGTCGTTTTAATTCTGGAACCTTAAACCAGGTTTGACTGCCATTAAAAATGGATCGAGATAAATAGGTTTTCAATTGTTCAATATTTTCAATGGTTAATTTTTTCATAAAAGCTTGTTTTTTTGGTCCGGTTTTTCCCGGGAATAAATGTGAAGCCAGATCCTTTAAAACTGAGGGATTATCAGAGAAAATGATATTGAGAAGTCTCTTCTGAGAGTCATCTAATTCTTTATTTATGTCATCAAGCGTTGCGGGTGCACAATTTGCACGACGAACTTCGCGGAGCGTTTCCAAGATCTCACCAATTTCATCATCAAGCTCTGATGGCAGTATAATCTCTTTTTGCATTGTTCTGGCTGATCTTTTTTCTTCGGTGTGTAAACCTTTTTGATTCAGGTTTTTAACTCTGTTGATTATTTTGTTTTTTTGTTTTTCGGTTGCTATTTCTACGTCTGACTTGCTGAAGTCTATTTCAGAGTCTTGCTTGTTTTTATCGTAATCGAATAGCAGCTCTTCCCCCGGTTTTATATCGCTTATAGCGACAACCACTAGCTGAATACTGTCCTGATTCCCCCATTCTACCGTATCACTGCCTGAACAGCGGATCATGACATTGGGTTCCTTGGAGTGATTCAGGAATCGGATATCCTTCTTACCGTCACGGCCAATTTCAATGGCCGGTCTGCCAGATTTTGCAATAAAAGCACCCGACCAGGCGACATAGGAGTCGTTTTCCGGGAAATCGATCTGATTGCCCATATCCTTCATCGTAAAGACATGATATTTGCC
>NZ_JAHHPS010000670.1:0-1483 GCF_024606275.1 Endozoicomonas sp. SESOKO4
GGAGAAGTTATCAAAAATCTTTAATCAGAAGCTTAAGACAGGTTGTTACATCGTCAGCCATACATTCAGGCTGCCGGGCTGGGAACCCGAAAGCGAGAACAAGGCTAACGATTTATACCGCAGCCCTGTTTATCGGTATCGGGTTAATCACCCTGAAAACAAACAGGAATCAGGTCGCACTGACTCGAATTTAACCAACGATAGACAACCAGCTGTTCAGGCGCACAACTGACACACCCCTGTTTGCAACCAGATGATTCCTCCACCAGCTTTCCTTTTCTGAGCCAGTGGGCCAGCATACCCTTCATGGCTTCAGGGTCTACTTCAAAATGCTGACTGAGTTCAGCCAAAGTGCAGACACCCTTTTCTGACAGATAGTCTCTAATGGATAGCAGCATTAGTGGCACCCTGTGGTGTTTGCGGGTGTCTTAGCCACATCTTCCGGAGAGATCACCATTCTCTGCCCTACCCTCCTGAGAATCAGAAACATTAGTACCATTGCCAGGATAATGAGGGATAGCCAACTCAGTGCTGTTACTGGCTGAGCACTGATTCGCGACAGCTGGTAGTAAAGAGTAGCTACTGAATATCCCATGAAGAAAGTCCAGCCAGCCACAAATAGCGTCCAACGAAGACCTGATTCCCGGTAAATAGCACCCAAGGCTGCAACACAGGGTGTGTAGAGCAAGATCATCAAGAGATAAGCCGTAACAGCCGCATCACTGGTGAACAGTCTTTGCATAACACCAAAGGTGGTGACCTCCACTTCCTGATCCTGCGCTACTGATTCCAGATTACTCAAATCACCCACACTCAGGCCAAGGGGATCTAACAGAGAAGATGCAACCTCTGACAGGTTAGCAGGAATAGTTGCCAAAGCCTCATCAAAGCCGGACATAACATCAAAGTCATGAGCTTCGGCTTCTGTGCCATTATCCTGCTCGGCAATGGAGGTGTACATGGAGTTGAGCGTGCCAACAACCGCCTCTTTTGCCAGAATGCCAGTGAACAGACCTACAGCCGCTGGCCAGTTATCTTCTGACATACCTATGGGAGAAAACGCAGGTGTGATGGTTTGACCTATTTTACTGAGCACGGATGACCGGGTGTCTTCATGACCAAAACTGCCATCTGTTCCGAGTGAGTTCAGGGTATTCAGTATCATCACCACTATCACAATGGCTTTGCCTGCCCTGAACAAGAATGCTTTCAGTCGGCTCCAGGTTCTGAGCAATACATGCTTAACTGAAGGCCTGTGATAGCTGGGTAACTCCATAACAAAGGGTGTCACTTCTCCATTGAAGAGACATTTCTTCAACATCAAACCCGTCATGACCGCAGCCATAATACCCGTCAGATAGAGTATGAATACCACATTCTGGCCAGAACCTGGAAAGAAAGCCGCAGCAAACAACGCATAAACGGGAAGACGATGTAACAACCTGTCTTAAGCTTCTGATTAAAGATTTTTGATAACTTCTCC
>NZ_JAHHPS010000671.1:0-2938 GCF_024606275.1 Endozoicomonas sp. SESOKO4
TTTATGGGCATTGGACTGATAAACGAATTGATGAATAAGTTGTACCATGCCACCAACCCTGCTCAACAGACTAAAAGCCTCTGGCCCTCTGTCCTCGCCTGACTTTAACATTGCCGGTGTGTTGTCACAGACCGGCGTGCGGCGACTGATTATTGGCTGTGAAGTACTGCTGGTCATTCTTCTGACTCAGCAGCTGGCTCGTCTTACATGGCAAGTCCTGAAAGGTTCTGACAGCGCCACGATTCATTCTTGGCAGCCTCAATCAACGGTGGTAAATGGTCGTCAATCGGAACAGGATGCCTACCCTGCGCTGAATGACTTTCATCTGTTTGGTCAGGAGCCTGTCAAGCTGAAACAAACGGATAAAAGCGATATCGACCCCAACGCCGTTCCAAAGTCCCGCCTGTCTGCAAAAGTAACCGGTATTGTTGCCAGTTCAGTTCCTGCTGATTCCGTCGCTGTGATTCATTCCGGTGGCCGTGATCGCACTTATCGAATTGGTGAAAAGCTTCAGGGTTCCAGTGCTGAAGTGAAAGATATTTATGAAGATCGGGTGATTGTATTCAACAGGGGCAAGCTCGAAGCCTTGTTGCTTTACCCCGATGAAGCGGATCGAAAAGTAGAAAAAAGAGACAGTAGTCGTTTGGCAGAATTACGTCAACGAGTGATCTCTGATCCAGCCTCTTTTACGGATTTTGTCCAGATCAACGCGGCTCAGAAGGATGGTCAGCTGGTTGGCTATCAGTTAACCCCTGGCAAGCTTCCTGACGTTTTTCGTGAGTCAGGCCTGAAGCCTGATGATATAGCCCTGTCTATTAACGGATATGACCTGAGTGACAGCAACGACACCATGAAGCTGCTGCAGGAAATCAAGCAGCTCACCCAGCTATCGATGACCATTGAAAGAAATGGTCGTCTCTATGAAATAGAAGTCAGACTATGAGTGTTAGAGGAAAAACAGGGTTATTAATATTATTCCCTGAATCGCTTAGCGGGGCCATGGCCCGGAAATGTGTAAATCAGGATGTTATGAGACGGCTGCGCAGACAGATCTGCTCAGTGACAGCAGGAATTTTACTGGCTACAACATCTTTTTTTGCCGGTCAGACATCTGCCAATTTCCAGCAATATTCTGCCAGTTTTGAAAAGGCCGATATTGCTGAATTTGCCAGTACAGTCAGCGCCACTCTGAACAAAACCATTATTCTGGACCCCGCTGTGCGTGGCTCTGTAACGGTCCGTTCCTATGACAAACTCAATGCTGAACAATACTATCAGCTCTTTTTGAACGTTCTGGAAGTCCACGGTTTTGCCGTTATCGAACAAGAGAATAATGTCCTGAAAATTGTTCAGGACAAGAACGCAAAAATGTCGGCGATTGCACTGGCTGACAGGCAAAAGCCGGGGCAGGGTGATGAGTTTGTTACCTGGGTGCTACCGGTTCAGAACGTGCCGGTGAGAGAACTGTCTCCGTTATTGCGCCAGCTGAATGATACAGCGGGCAATGTCGTTCACTACGACCCCTCCAACATTCTTCTGATGACCGGCCGTGCAGCCAATGTGAAGCGTCTGGTTGAGATTGTCAGACGAGTGGATATGGCCGGCAACCGAAACTTCTCGGTTATTCAGCTCGAGTACGCTTCTGCTTCTGAAATGCAGCGAATTCTCACTTCCCTGCTGCAGGAAAAAGGCGGCAAGGGCAGTACTTCCCGGGTGACCGTGGTTGCTGATGATCGCAGCAATCGACTGATTGTTGCCGGCCAGACAAGACAACTGCAAAAAGTGAATCGTATTGTCTATCAACTGGATGCCGAACAGGAATCATCCGGCAATACCCGCGTCTTCTATTTGAGGTATGCCAAGGCGGAAGAACTGAAAGAAGTCATGGAAGGTGTGGGTCAAACGGTTCAGGCAGAAAAAGACAGCGGTAAGACAGTTGTTCGTAATAACCAGAAGTTCAGTATCAATGTTCATGAGCAAACCAACGCTCTGGTGGTCACCGCTCAGCCAGACATTATGAAAAGTCTGGAAAGTGTCATCAAGCAGCTTGATATTCGTCGTGCCCAGGTTCTGGTCGAAGCCATTATCGTTGAGGTAGCGGATGGCGATGGCATTAACCTCTCCTTCCAGCTAGCCAATGCTAACAGCGGCAGTATGATGCAGTTTAACGATGGCCGAACGGTTCCGATTGGCCAGATCATGGCCGGTCTGAAAGATGCTGAAGATAAGCCAGGCTCAACAGTCATCAGTGAAAATGGCAATGTCACTGTCAATCCTGATCAGCCGGGTGATTACACCAAATTATATGATGCTCTGGCCGGTGTTTCTGGTGCGGCCTTCAGTATCACATCCGGCGACTGGACAGCCCTTTTGCAGGCTGTTACCAGCTCAACAAAATCCAATGTTCTGGCGACTCCGAGCCTGATGACGCTGGATAACGAAGAGTCTTCTTTCATAGTGGGCGACGAAGTCCCTGTTATCACCGGTTCTGCCTCCAGTTCAAACAACGACAACCCTTTCCAGACCGTAGAGCGTAAGGAAGTAGGTGTGAAGATGACTGTTAAGCCCCAGATCAATGAGGGAGATTCGGTGATGCTGGATATTACTCAGGAAGTGTCTGGTGTTAATGGTACCACATCCGTCGATGTCACTTTCTCCAAACGTGAAGTGAAAACATCCATCATGGCACGCAGTGGTGACACCATTGTTATTGGCGGATTGCTGGATGAAGACGTGCAGGAAAGTGTTTCCAAAGTGCCACTGCTGGGTGACATTCCCTACATAGGTGCTCTCTTTCGCTCCACCTCCAGCGAGGTGAAAAAGCGTAACCTGATGGTCTTCCTGAGGCCCACCATCATTCGTGACGATAACATCCTGACCAGTATCAGCGGTAAGAAATACAGCTATATGCGTGCCCGACAGCTGGATCGTCGTGATC
>NZ_JAHHPS010000672.1:0-4579 GCF_024606275.1 Endozoicomonas sp. SESOKO4
CTGACTGCTCAGCTCAGATGGCTGGGCTGGCATGGATGACTTGCCCTGGGTCAGTCTATCCAGTGGCAGGTAGATCATATTATTGCCACCCTTGACATCCACCAGTACCTTGCTGGTGTTCTTCAGGACTTCTTCAACAGTTTCGATGTAGAGACGCTCACGTGTCACTTCAGGTGCACGTTTGTACTCTGTCAGCAGCTTGGAGAAACGATCAGATTCACCTTCAGCTCTGGCAATGACCTCATCGCGGTACGCATTTGCCTCTTCAATAGTCCGCTGAGCTTTACCACGGGACTCAGGAATAACCTTGTTTGCGTAAGCTTCCGCCTTATTCTTGGCACGCTGTTCGTCTTCCCGGGCACGGATCACATCATCAAAAGCGGCCTGAACTTCTTTTGGAGGCTGGGCACTTTCTATGTTGACTTTCCCAATGCGCAGCCCTGTACCATAGTTTTCCTGGTACTCCTGCAAACGAGTACGAACTTCCTGCCCCAGAACTTCACGCCCCTGGGTCAGTACCTGATACATCTCAGAGCTGCCGACGACATGGCGCAGAGCACTCTGAGTGGCCTGTTCAAGACTCATCAGTGGCTTGGCGACGTTCAGAACATAATTTTTAACGTCTTCAATGTTGTATTGGACAGACATGGAGACTTCAACAATGTTTTCGTCTTCAGTCAGCATCTGCTGTCTCAGGTTATAGGTACGAAGTTCAGTCACCTTTTCCTGAAACTTGCTTTCAAAAGGTGGGAAGTACATGTGAAGACCCGGACCAACGGTCTCGGTATATACCCCGAAGCGCAAAATAACGGCACGCTCTTTTTCATCGACGGTGTAAATTGCGTTCCACAGATAGGCGACAATTGCCAGAACAATGATTCCGATAAACATTCCTGAAGAAGAACCGGAGTCATTGCCCCCTCTGCCTGAACTGCCTCCGCTCTTGCCACCACCAAACATTGAGTTCAGTTTGTCCTGCAGTTTGCGGAATGCTTCGTCCAGATCGGGTGGCCCCTGATTTTTGCCACCACCGTTATTTTTTCCACTACCCCATGGATCCTGGCTGTTTCCACCCGGCTCGTTCCAGGCCATATATGTCTCCGTAGAGTCAGTAACGAATTCTCTGCCCAGCTGGTGCGTCAGGACTTGCATGGTCCAAACTGGCTCTGTGAGCAAACTATTTTGCTGTAAAGCTGATCCTCGCCATCACGACAGGGTTATTCTCTTTACAACAGTACAAAAAAACCCATAAGGCGATCGGCCTGACAGATCTGTGAACGTGACCTTGCCCGGACAGGCGTATTGTCTCCCCGGTCGTGATCCCCGAAGGCTTGACTGGAAGAGTGAATATTCAGCACTTTTCCAACACCACGACTTTCGGCTACAGACCAGTTGTGTCGTTCCGGGAGCCTGTCTAACTCAAGCTTTCGAGTATGAAATTATCTCAGGTCTGACAGGACTCCTAGGCCAGATTGTAGAGTTTGGACAGCAGGAAGTGCAAGCTCATATTAGTAATCACCGCATCTTCCTGACACATCACTGACTATTCGGTAACAATAATCCTACCCTTCTATCAGGCAATCTGCCTGCAACCCTTCCTGTTTAGCGACACGGTCAAAGTCACTTCTGGGCATACGGATAGCCAGCAAGAGCTCACCATTGTCAGAATACTCTTCTGACTGAATGGCACCCATTTGGTACAAACGTGCTCTCACTTTTCCTTGGGCAGCCCTCAGCAGCAGACGCCCCTGAACCATATCATCGCCCAGCAATTCGGTAATAGCCTTTTCGATTAACTCCAGACCCACACCGTCTTTTGCAGAGACCCAGACCCTTTCTGGTCGCCCATTATCATCACGCTGGATTTTAGGCGTTACCTCAGCCAGCAGATCAATCTTGTTATAAATCTGCAGTGCAGGTACTTCATTGGCATCAATTTCTTTGAGAACCTCATGCACTTCCCTGATGTTTTCGAGACGTTCCGAATCATGAGCATCGATCACATGCAACAGCAGATCTGCCTGACGGGTTTCTTCCAGAGTCGCTCGAAAGGCTTCAACCAGCTTATGAGGCAGGTGTCGAATAAATCCTACCGTATCCGCCAGAATCACCGGCCCCAGATCGGCAAGATCCAGCCTTCTCAGGGTTGGGTCCAGTGTGGCAAACAACTGATCCTGCGCATAAACATCCGACTGAGTCATGCTATTGAATAATGTAGATTTGCCTGTGTTGGTATAACCCACCAGAGAAACCTGCGGCACTTCTGCCCTCTTTCGGGAACGGCGCCCCTGAGCACGCTGCTTACGAACTTTTTCCAATCGGCGGGTAATGCTCTTAATTCTCGCCCTCAGCAATCTGCGGTCAGTCTCCAACTGGGTCTCACCCGGCCCCCGCAGACCAATACCCCCTTTCTGCCTCTCCAGGTGAGTCCAGCCACGGATCAGACGGGTACTCATGTATTCAAGCTGAGCCAATTCAACCTGCAGCTTACCCTCAAAGGTTCTGGCACGCTGAGCAAAAATATCCAGAATCAGTCCGGTGCGGTCGATGACACGGCATTCCAGCTCTTTTTCAAGGTTTCTTGCCTGACTAGGCGACAAAGCGTGATTAAACAGAACAACTTCAGCCCTTTGCTGAAACACGGATTGACGGATTTCTTCAACTTTGCCAGGACCCACAAAATAGCGGGGAGAAGGAGACCGCACGTTCACTGTGATAAAAGCCAGAGTTTCAACACCAGCGGAACGAACCAGCTCCATAAATTCCTGCGGATCTTCCCGTTCCTTGTCTTCACTCATATCCGGATGAACAAGGATTGCACTTTCACCACCTTCATGGCGTTCAAAAAACAAACAGAACTCCTGAAATTATTTTCTTTCACAAGGGACCAGTAACCATAAAGCAGACGTCGTTCCCGGATGACTCAAGACCAGATGGCATTATGGCAGGACGACAATGTTTCTCTTATGGCTGCTAACTGCGACCGGAACCATTCATTTACGCAGCAGAGAGTATTAAACGATTTGAATTATTCGTTAAAAACAAGCTGCCAGCGCGTCAGTATACCGCCCGGTTATTGTTCTAAACAGCTGTTTCTTCCATATGACACTGTTCATAGTGGAAAATGCTTCAATCGTAGACGCAGTGTTTATAAAACTCTTAAACGTCAAAAGGCGCTACGAAAGCGCCTTCTAATCAACCAGCAAAAAGTTTATTCTTGCTCGTCGTGCTCGGCCATGCCTTCCTGCCCCTGCATTGGCAGACGTACCGGACGGCTTGGCACTACAGTTGATACTGCGTGCTTGTAAACCATCTGGCTAACAGTGTTTTTCAGAAGGATTACGAACTGATCGAATGATTCGATCTGTCCCTGGAGTTTGATGCCGTTTACCAGGTAAATGGAAACCGGCACGCGCTCTTTACGCAGCACATTAAGGTAAGGGTCTTGTAGAGAATGCCCTTTTGACATTTCTGTACTCCTTATTAATTCTCGGGTTTTTGAATAGCCTTTGTTCACTTCTAGTTGGGCTATTCGCTCGACCGGCAGTGCCAGTACCTGATTGTTCAATCTGTGTACAGCCCAGAAATTCAGCCGGGCAACAGTAAGCGAAGCCCCGCACTGCCATCAATAGGTAATACTAGCTACTCATACCGGACCTGCAGAAACTATTGCAGGTGCTCACGTACCAGCCTTTTCCAATACACCTTGTCAATGATGTAACCAATACAAAGCCGGGGCCAGAAGAGTTATACAGAAATCACACTTCTTATTATTCCTTATTTGAGGACGGGCTTCAGCCATTTTAAGGCTTCTTCTAACCGGTTTTCCGACGTACTGTCCAGCCAGTGTATATCGGGCCAGCTTCTGAGCCAGGTCAACTGTCGCTTGGCCAGTTGCCGGGTAGCGACCACTCCTTTTTCCACCATGGTGGAGTAATCCATCTCCCCTTCAAGATATCCCCAGACCTGGCGATAACCCACCGCTCTGATGGAAGGCAGTGAAATATCCAGATCTTCCCTCTCATAAAGAGCCCTGACTTCATCCATAAAGTTGTGCTCCAGCATCAGCCTGAAACGGGTTTCAATGCGCTGATGAAGTATTGATCGATCCTTGGGAGCAATAGCCAGATTGACTACATTGTATGGCAGTCGACTGGCTTGTTGCTCCAGATGCCAACGGGAAAGTACCTTACCTGTCGCATAATAGACTTCCAGTGCCCTTTGCAGGCGCTGAGTATCCGTTGCTTTAATACGAAGTGCGGCTACAGGGTCGACACTCTGAAGCTCTTCATGAAGCGCCTGCCAGCCCTCAGACTCTGCCCTGCCCATCAATACTTCCCTGATCTCAGGATCCGCGGCTGGCAGGGGTGCCAAACCATCCCGAAGCGCCTTGAAATAAAGCATGGTACCTCCCACAAGAAGAGGTATGTTTCCCTTATTAGTAATTTCCGTCATTTCCCTGAGAGCATCCTTACGAAAGTCAGCTGCAGAATAAGGCTCGGAAGGATCCCGGATATCAATCAACCGATGAGGAGCCTGAGCCAGCTCCTGCGCAGAGGGCTTAGCTGTTCCTATATCC
>NZ_JAHHPS010000673.1:0-9730 GCF_024606275.1 Endozoicomonas sp. SESOKO4
CTCAATTTCTTGCAATCCTCGCTACGGACGCTTAAGTCCGACAGGCTGCTAGCAGTTTTTTTGAGAGCCTGAAAACGTATTTACTGCCACTGGTACAAAAACGAACCAGTGAGCCTAAATGAGATGATAATGGGAAACGAAAGGCTTTTTTGCTGGCAAGAAGGGCAATTTCTCGCTCCAATGGTGCCCTGCTGATGAGAATCCTGCTGCAATAACTGTCTTTGTGTTGATGATAGACATCCAGATCAAACACTGCGGAGTACTTGTCCAGCTCACCGGCTATATCGAGAGTCAGCAATGTTCTCAGACACTTTACGCATTTGCTGCAATTACCTGCGACTTCATCCCCAACACAAACGTCTAAGGACGTATATGAATCTTCAACACCGGCAACTCGTATGGTTTTCTCAGCCCGGGTGTATTCACTGCCTACCGAGAGGGCTCTCAGAGATTCTGTCGACAGCATGGGCAAAGCCATTAAATCACTGTGCGCCATAGAGTCAGTTTCACCTATAAACACTTCCGGATAGGCATAGGCAGAACCATAGAGGTAGAGGCCTATTCCTTTCTGCAAAAGCAAGGCTACAGAGGTGTTTCTTGCCGTGTGAGTCTGCATGAAATGCAGATGATCGCAATAGAATTGGTCAAGGTTTGAATTAACCTTGATAAAAGGCAAACCGATTTTATCCGCTACAGGCTTCAATGCTTCATACCGGTCATTGAAGAGTATTTCAGGGTTTGTCTTCTTACCGTGAGACCCAACATTGTTATAGATCAGATGGGTCACTTTGAAGCCGGGTGAAACCTCGGAGTAAAAATAGTCAGCCAGCGTACAGTATGAGTCAACACCACCAGAAAAGCCGGTTATAACGCCCTTGCCATCATACGAAGAGTTGACGATCTGATCGGCCGATAATTCGACCAATTGCAGACAAGGCATAATACTTTTCAGTATATGTTGATAAGGACCCGACAGATGATGATAAAGGTGCTCAGAAACGGCACCCTCAACCCTGATACTCTCTCCCCTGCTCATCGCCGGAATCAAAACTGCCAATAATGCGGCATCCGCTCTGTCTGACATCAGCTCTGAAAACTCTTCCTGAATAGAGTATTCTAACGTCTTATCACCGAGAGCATAATTGATTCTTGCCGAGTATCTGGCTAAACCATTGCTGCGGGTTATTTCCGGTTTACTGATAATCATGGTCAAACATCTTCAATTTTTATTCTTCTGTTCAGGTCAGGAGTCTTCCTTGCTCTCTTTCCATCAGTAGAACTGATTCAAACTTTAACAGGGGCAATGGTTGATAAAGCCTCCAATGCCTGATGAGCCTTAGTCTTGAAAACAGCTTCATCGCTGAGGAAGCCCGTTTCTTCTGATAGCTTATTCAAGCGACTAGCGGCGTCCTTGATAAAATAATTCCGGGTAAAAGCCAGAATTCTTTCCGCTATCTGACTTTTTTTGCCCAGTCCGGTTCCACCGGTTGTTTTTGCCCAGAAATCTCTGAGACTTGAAGCTGGCATGGATCTGAACTCCAACGTCATCTCCAATGATTCGCTCCAGTCATACCATTTGTGTCGATGCAGGCTGGCCAACGGTTCAACAGCTAACCAGGGGGTTCTGAGGGTGTCTGCCAGAATGGCTCCATGCATTGCCTCTGAAATGATCAGTTCACTTTGCTCAATAGCATCCAGTATCACCTTAACGTCATCACGGGGATCAATAAAGTGGATACCCGCAAGCATACAAGCCTGCTCCCAGTTTCCCCTATCGATACTCTGAAAATGAGGCATGAAGCTCGCCTTAAACTTTTTATCTGTCGATGGCCTGCCAACAAAATGCGTCAGGATTGCCGAGTCAGTGATCGCCAGCTGTTTATCCAAGCCCAAAAAAGCTGCGGTACGGGGCCCCCGCACAAAACAGAATTGCCAGTTGCCGTCATGCACATCAGGCAAATCGGTATAACCTCCATAACCTGACCCGACCACCAGTTTTTTTGCATCAGGATCAAAATCATTCCAGATGATCGAACCTACTCCTAAAAACAACTGGGCTTCATCGTCATCAAAAAAGCCAGGTTCAATGAGTTCATCCCACAAAATGCGGTTCAACTCATCCCCGAAATTAGGCACTTCACCCTGGTAAAACGTTAACTTCATGGATCACCTGAAAATCAAGTTCAAACAGCATTCCAGCTTGTGAAACAGAGGCTGATATCTTGGCATCAGATCACATAGCGTTGCCTTGACCCGCCGATAATCCAACAACATGACAACAAACAGATAAATAGAAACCGCGATGGCTGTATCCACCACCAAGTGAATGACAGGATGCAGAGGAATAGCATTCTCCGCCAGATAAAGGACAATAATGAATGAAAAGCAACCCAGAATAGCTACCCGGATATTACCCAGATAATCGGTTAGCTTGAGATCAAGCAGGTCACAAGATTTGATCATGGAGATCGTGCAAAAAATAAATTTGCTAAGAACAAACACCACCAGCAACATCGCCATACCTTTGGAAGCCGCTATAGCAGTCAGTGGCATAATGATCATAAGCAAAATGATCTGTCTACTCACCCACCACTGGGCATGATCACAGATCAGAATGATGCTCTTCTGTGGAACCCCGAGAGCAACTGTTAAAAGAATGATACAGAATGCCTGAAAAACGCCCACTGCGCTGCTCCACTGCTCAGTAAACAAGATGCTGAAGATCATGTCTGCCTCAATAAACAGCAAGGTAAATACCGGAAACAGCAACATGGAGGTCAGATAGACAGAGTTCTGAAATGAGGTTCTAACCCGCTCAAAGTCACTTTGTTGAGAGGCCAGTAAAGGGAAGTTGACATCGTTTATGGTGCCAATACAGATATCACTGACAACATCCGACAGTCGTTTGGCAACATTAAAAAAGCCTAGCTCTTTATTGCCTAAAAAGGAACCGATGATGACTGAGTCGTAATGCTTACCTAGTTCTGAAAGTCCGGTAGTCACCGTACTATACCAACCGAATGAAGCCATTGACTTGAGTATACCCACTGAGCAGTAAAACTTCAGATAGCCTCTGGTGGGAATAAACACCGCAATGAAGTTAACAACAGACAATATGACCTGAGACCAGATCAGGGCCCAGACCCCGAAACCTGCATGAATCAGGGCAATTATAATAGCCGCAGACAGAAAGCTGGATAGTGTCACCCTGATGGCAATGGTTGCGTACTTCTGTTCACGCAAAAGCACCGCATTCAATGTATTAAACGAGCCATCAACGAGCAGCTTGAGGCAAAGAATTCTCAATGCCAGATTAAATACATCGGTTTGAAACTGGAACAGGGACAGGTAACTGAATCCCGTCAACACTGCACTGATTGTCAGTGCTACCAATAGATTGAGCCAGAAAACACTGCTGATGTGGCGACTGTCAATCTTTTCAAATTTGATCAGACCATCCCGCCAGCCACTGGGTAGCAGACAGGCTGCCAGAAATATCAACGCCAGGGCAAGTGCCACCAAACCGAAATCTTCAGGGCTGAGAATTCTGGCAGTGTAGGTAAAAACAGCAAAGGTTATGGCCGGTGGGAAAAATTTGCTTATAAACAGCCATATCACTCCTTTGGTCATTGAACTTTCATCGGACATACTGTCAATTTAACCAGATTAACCCGCGACTTCGAGGGATGCATTGTTATTTTTCTTTGTACTGACGCTAATACTGCTTAAGGTTTTCTCTGCCAATAAGCTTGGAAGTGACCCCAAGATGAAGGCAGCCCCGCAATAGCCAGAAGTTTCTCTTCAGTGAATGTGTTGAGAACAAGAGCAAGCCGACAAAGCAGATGAATACCTTAATAACCGCTTTCGTCAGTTCAATTGCACTTTGAATAGCACTGCTGTTCTCCCGACCTGTTATCAACCGATGGCCATAGGACTGTCCGGCACAATAACGTCTCTTGATCAACCAGCGAAGTTTTGCCCTGTGTGCAGGCACTTCTTCATAAGCAATGGCATTCTCTTCATAGACCAGTTTTGCTCCATTTCTGAACAAACGGGTAAAAAACTCTGTATCCTCACCTCCCGTCTGACCCAGAGACAGATTAAACCTTTCTCCATTGATGATCTCAGACCGCATATCCAGCAGGGTGTTGCCTGTGTAACCGGTCTGGATCACACCCTCTTCATACTGAGGTTTTGTCGTATGAAAATCACAACGCTCCATCCATTCGGGGCAGTTTTCAGGATAAATCGCCAAAACAGGGCCAAAAACCACCTGAGCAGCCGTTTTTTCTGCTTTGCTCAACATAGCTACCAGCCATCCTTCAGCTAACTCTTCATCGTCATCGATAAAGATCAGGTAGTCCGAATCAAGATTATCCAGGCAGGCATTTCTGGCTACGGATATATTACGGTAGGGAGCATGTATGTAGGTCAAATTCAGTCCGGCTTCAGCAGCGATAGCCAAAATCTGGCTTTTCATTGCCGGTTCCAGGTCATTATCTGCCACCCGTACAGACAGCTTTACGCCTTCCGGAACCCTTTGCTGGCCCAGGGACTCCAGTGTTTTTCTAACGGCTGGACGCCGAAAAGTGCAGATGGCTGCGCATACATCCATATCAATACGCTCTTCCCTTAAGTCGACGCGTCAATCCATTCACGATTTCACCACAGAATCCCAGTGACCAGCCCATATGCATGGTTGCCGCAGCCAGGCCTGACAAACAGCCGTATAAAGATCGGTTATAAACCCCAAGAACGAGCCCATATCCCACACAAACGAAGCACCAGAGAACAGCTGGCAGCAAAAAAACAAAGCTGACAGGTGCCAGCAAGAGCAGGAGCGCAGATGGAAATACCAGCATGGGCAAAGCCTGTCGCAGCTTCAGAGATTTTCTGTGCTGCAGGGTATGACTGGCCACCCCAACGCCATTACGATGGTACTGGCCGAACAGGGAAGTCAGGGTCTTTCTAGGGTAGTAGTTCATGACCGTTTCTGCGGTATGCCATATCCTGTATCCTGCTTCTGTGAGCCTATGGTCCAGTTCAAAGTCTTCATTGGCTACATAAGATTCATTGTACCCCCCCCCACAGCCTGAAAAGCGGATACCCTCATCAGAGCATGATGACCATGTTTCACCCACTGCCCTTCCTGTACTTTATTGCGATGTGTTGAGCCACCATTGCCCAGTAATGAGTTCTGGGTAATCGCTACCATTTCCTGAAAACGCGAATGTCCACAGGTTTGCATTGAGACTACGACCGAATCCGCTGACAGCTTCTCAAACTCGGTCATTAGGCTAGAAATGAAATTTTCGGGATAAGTTGCATGTGCATCCATTCGAATAAAACACTCGTAGCCTTCTCCATATTCTTCAATCGCCAGATTAACGCCGGCACTTTGAATTTTTTTTGGATTATCCAACAACCTGACTCGGCTATCTTGATCAGCTAGTTGACTGACAATAGAGCGGGTACCATCATTGCTGCCACCATCGACGATGATCAGTCTGCATGTTTTATAGTTCTCCAGAATCTGCCGGATTAAAGACTCGATATGCTCAGATTCGTTGAGACAGGGAATCACTACCAGAACATCTTGTTCAGCCATACTTTAATCCTGCAAAACGGCGTTATTATTGATAGACAATTCGGATGGGGTTGACTTCTGAACGCGGTGTCAGATAAACCCAGGAAAAACAGATCAGTAGCTGCATTATAGAGAACTCCCTGAACCAACTGACCTCAAGAATGGTCTGAGAAAGCATGAAGATAAATATGAATACTGCATAGCTCTCCCGGCTACCCATAACAAGGGAACGTTTCAGAAGAATCCTACGACACTGTATTAATATAACGGCCAGAAAAACCGTTAACCCGACGACTCCCAACTCAATCAGAATATCCACAAACATATTGTGAAAATTGAATTTGGCCCCGGATGTAAAGTTTAAAGCTTCCCAGATATCCTCAGCAACAGCGTTTCCCTGATAAAAAACAGCCTGAAAGCCAGTTCCCAGAACCGGGTTTGACCAGAAAAACTCTAACCCTCTCTGCCAAATATAAGTACGTCCTGTCAGAGTGGGGTCCTTGTCAAGGCTATACATGAGTTCATCAAAATACCCTTGGGAAACAAAGAGAACGATGGCAAGGCCCAAACAGACACCAGTAAGAATCAGAAAGAAATTGATGGCTCTGCGACTAAAGCCTCTCATCTCCCATTTGAGGTAAAAGATGACGAGTAGACCGGCAAAAGCACTCACGATAACAGCTACCAGCCCTGCCAGGGACTTGGCATTCAACAGCACAATGAAACTAATCAACGTCAACAAGGCTCCCAGTCCTCTGAAGATCCAGCCATGATGACGATTAAACATCAACGTCAGACCCGTAAAGAAGCTCAAGGCCGAGTGCACAGAAAGAAAGTTTTTACTCTGGTAGATACCGGTCAGAACGACCTCTTGGGTCAACCCATTGATCGCGGTACTGCCAAAAAGCAGGGATATCAACATTGCAATCAACATCGCGCAAGCCGCTGCAGACAGGAAAATATCTTCTCTCATGGTCTCCGCCAGAACAATGGCAATGATGCTTGTAAGAAATAACTGAAGACCGCTTTGAAGACTCTTACCCGGCTGGTCAGACCACAAAAAAGACAGCATGGCCAGCATTGGAATAAGCAGGATGATCCAGTGCTTTCGACAAAATGCTAGCGACTGACCATAATCGATTACCAAAACCAGCATGCCTGCCGCCAGAAACACCAGCCCGGCGAGTGCACCAAACATGGAGTTGAACATCAATGAAAAAACAATGATGAAAGCCAATACAAACTGTCTGAGTTCTGGCCTGTTTATAGCTATCAACGCTCTAGCTCTTATATAGAGTTCTTGATGGGTCAGCTTTATTCAGTACCACACCTGTGATATTGATCCCTGACTGATTTACACGCCCTAATGCTGCATTGACTCGCTCAACATTTGTCTTCCCGGCGCCTACGATATAGAGGATGCCGTCGCAGACCTCAGCCACCAATAAAGCATCGCTGACTTGTTCAACTGGAGGGCAATCTATAAAAATGTAGTCGTATTGTTTCCGTAAAAGCCCAAGCAGGTTCGAGAATCTCTCTGAAGCTAACAGGTCCTGTGTGGCAGCGGTTTCAGATCCTGATGCAAGAACAGACAACTTCCCATGTTGAGAGATGCAAGAATCAACGTGTGCCTGATTTTGCAGAATGTCGACTAATCCTTCAGTGCAAGCGACACTGTCAATATATTTTTGAATAGCAGGCTTTCTCATATTGGTTTCGATCAATAAAGTTCGTCCAAGCTCTGCAAAGGCGATTGCCGTATTGAATGCAATGCTGGTTTTACCTTCCGATGCTACTGTTGAAGTGACTGCAAATACCTTTTGATCCGGGCTGGCACCCAACTGAATACTTGAGCGAACGGTTCTTATGGCCTCAGAAAATGCGTCGCAAGACACTGGAGAAAACTTCAGAGGATCTTTCCCTTTACGTTTGGGCTGCTTCTTTTCAGGTATTACCGCCAGTAGCTTCTGTTGAAGCTTCTCTTCAACATCTCTGGAAATCCTTATCGTGTTGTCAAGCATTTCACGGATCATAACCAAAACTAAAGCTAAGACAAAAGCGATGGCAGCGGCAGACAGAACGATTAACTTCTTTTTAGGACTGTGTGGACGCAGAGGAACAATAGCTTCGTCAACAATTCTGGCATTACTGGTATTCAGATCAGACGTAGCTTGGGTCTCACCAATTCGGGTAAAGAAAACATCGTATAGATCCCGCTTCGTCTGAACCTGTCGCTCCAGCTCATTCAAACGAAACTGTTTACGATTAATATCCCTGACCTGAGCTCTGGCCCTTTCAACATTGGCCTGAATCGCCTTCTCATTGGCCAGAGCCACCTCATACTCTCGCTCTGCACCCTGGACAATTTTCCTTATTTGCTTCTGGATATTCTGATTAATGCTTTCAACTTTACTGAGGGCAGACTTCATCCTCGGGTGCTTGGGCCCATAACGGCGAGAGAGTTCCTCAACTTCGAGTTCAAGTACCGACTTGTCTTCCTTCAGCCTCTGTAACAGGTCACTTTGTAAAACGATAGGCAAAGAGCTCAGATCCTCAAAATTATCTTTGCCGGTATTCCTGACTTGCTGATAGATACTTTCTGCTGCAGCAAGCTGCCCCCGAATTTCTGCAAGAGACTCAGTGAGCGCGGTTAACTCACTTCTGGACAAAACCAGTTCTCCTCCCAGATCAATCAAACCTTCACGGTCCCGGTAACTCTGAAGAGCCTGCTCAGCTTCTTCGAGCTCTGCTGTCAGATCCTTAAGCCGGACCTCCATCCAATCTTTGGCATGGTTGGACACAGCCAGCCTCAAATCAAGCCAAGCATCTATGTAAGCGTGGGCAATAGCATTCGCAGCACTTGCCGCCAGCTCCGGGCTTTCGGACTGGTAGGCAATGTAAACAATCTGGGTTTTTCTAACCAGACTGACAGAATATTGCTTGGCAAACTCGTCCAAAAAAGTGTTGAAGCTCTGATGATTGTTGTCGAATGACAGCTTCCCCTGACTAATCAGATCACGTAAAGCCCTCTCCATAACCGTCCTGGATCTCAGAATTTCATACTGAGTGTTCAGGTAAGTATCGCTGCCAGCTATACCATATACATCTTTGATTGAGATAATGCTCTTGTCTCTATCCTCAATCATAAGTGTCGCAGTCGCGCGATATTGAGGTTTGAGTATATGCACGAATAAAATGGCAGCTAACGTCACAAGAAGAGTAAAAGCCGGAATCAGCCATCGATACATCTTCAAAACACTGAAAAGTTCGTAGATGGATATAACTTCTGTATTTCCGGGCTTTACTACGGTTGCATACTTTACTGGCTGATTCATCAAAAAAAGCTTTCTTGAACGTTAATGATATCACCTGGCTGAAGTCGCTCACTCAGCTTGAAGGTCAGGATCCTTTGCTCTCCCTGCACATTTTCCCTGACGACTGTTACCGTTTTCTTAGCAGCACGTTCGGTAAAGCCACCTGCCAGCGCAACGGCTTTTCCTAATGTCAGCCCGGGTTCAAAAGCAAAGGCACCGGGTTCTTTAACCTGCCCCCTTACAAAAAACTTTCGATACTCAAGAATTCTCACCGTGACATTAGGCTCAACCAAATAATCACCTCTGAGCTTGCCCTCGATATATCTCTGCAAGCGCCCTACCGACATCCCGCTGACTTTAATCTCACCGATAAAAGGCATGGAAATGGTGCCAGCATCACTGAGCCTGGCTTCTTTCAGGCTCATCTCTTCTTCGCCATAGACTGAGACAATGATTCGATCCCCCACACCGAGCTGATAGGAAGAACTATCCAAAGTATTGAGCTTGCCATGGGCAACCGGAGAAAACAGGGCAACCAGAAGAAACATCTGGATTATAGTTACTGTCTTTTTCACTTTTTATGTCCCTATAGCTGCTGGATCAGAGGGTGATTTTGCCGGTCATTAGATACTGGTTTCGATTATATCCTTCTGACCCGTAATCAGGAGAAAAAGAGTCCTCTCTTCTGACGGTATATTTCCAGTTCAACGATACAGTCAACCAACGTCGTGGCTCGTAGAATAAGCCAATCGAGTATTTATAAATGTCTCTCTGCTTAAGCCAGGTACCTGATCCGTCAAACAATCGGTCATCTGAATAGATCCAACCC
>NZ_JAHHPS010000674.1:0-1810 GCF_024606275.1 Endozoicomonas sp. SESOKO4
TGATGACGCAAACAGTGTTTGGCTATTGTTAGTTGACTCTTTTCTGAGCATTCTTCCCAGAATTGATGAATATAACCCCGGTACTCTTTAAGGCAAACCAAACAAAGAAAAGCTTTGTAACGTCGCATTGCAACCAGGGGCAGGCCCTCTGTTTTCAGAGATGAGATTGAGTTGTTTTGTGCACTGTCTCTACTGGCCTCAGGAATCTCCTTCCAGCAATCTTCATGCTCATCCGTGCTGTTGGCATTGACTCCAAAGTCTATGTATTGATCATTAGATTCAGGGGACAGAACAAGATTAATAACATTTAGCATCAACGCCAAAACCGCTTCACGGGAATAATCATTATCTGCGACGCTACGGAGGTTAAATAATTCTTCAAATGGCTCACCTTGCAGCCCCTCATAATTTCCTTTTTTCAGAAAGATGGCTCTGAAATCAAAATAAACATCTTTGAGATCTTTGATTTTGCAATCATAGAATTCCCGATTATTCTCAACAAAATTTATTGCATTAGTAATATTCTGAAAGTCAATCTCAAACAGTCCATTAATAATTCCAATAAGTTGCTGTGGATAAAAACTCTTGATTTCATCAATATGTCGGGACAGAATTTCCCGACTTAAATCATCCAGCGGTGCTGAGCCGAAGCGTAGACAAGAATTTTTCCCCATCACCTGCAGCCATTGTTCCAGATTGAACTCATTGTTCTCATTAACACACGATTCATATAGAATTCGGGAAAGCTGGCATGTACTTTCAAGTACCAGACCATTCTTACTACCCGGAATGAAAAAACGAGCATTGTCTAATACCGATGTTGAAAGCCGCTCACCTTCAAAAGAACATTTGATGAAAAGGCCATCTTCAACAATGGCACTGTTAAACAGTTCTGTATTGAGTTTACACTCCTCAAATGAAACGGATTGCAACACTGTCCCCTTCATTGAACAGCCGCTGAAATCAATCCCGGTTAACTTATGTGGCCATCCTTTCAGCTTAAAACCATCCAGGGAATCCAGCTTGCCCTCCAGCAGTTGTGGGTTTTGCTCAAACAACAACTGTATGCGCTCTACACCACAAATCTTGACGAGACTCTGGATGCCTTTGTGAAACGGGCTGTCTTTACAGGTTAACTCATGGTAAAGAACTGACCAGGATTGTGGAAAAAGCTGTTCCAGCGGGCGCCCGTCGGGCCAGTGGCTAAAACGTTTCCTTAGCATACGCAACAATCGCCCGTGGCTTTCGGGAGAACTCATCTCAAGCATGTTCAACTCATCAGACAAAGACACAGGATTGGAAAAACGGGTCTCTTGTGACTGACAATGCCGAACCACACTTTGATAGTCGTCGGCTGAATGCGTAATGGTTTTCTCATTACGGGCAAAGGCATCCAAACCAAGGAATCCCGACCTGATTTGGCTTTGATCTCTGTAAATTTGTGCATCCAAACGGCCGAGTGTTGCAGAATTCAAGCGCATACACATGACCCCACCACGACTTTGCCTGGATTTATCCGCCAGTTCCTCCTCCATAACTCGGGAAAATGCATATTCGGTGTCGCATTTCATCCTGCGTGTCGAAATATTCCGATTCGGTTCCATCCCGATTTGAGTACGTCGTTCAAAGGAGCTCAGGGCACTTTCATTTTCCAGAATATCGGTCACAATCTGTTCATTGTTCCGTCGCCGCGATGCAGAATAGTTTATATCGTGCCCGGGGCAGAACTTTCTGGCGGGGCTTGCCGAAATGCCATGGGGCAAACCCGAGCGGTAATGCACCAGACGTCCTGCGCGAATACGACAATGGA
>NZ_JAHHPS010000675.1:0-22303 GCF_024606275.1 Endozoicomonas sp. SESOKO4
GTTTAAAACCGTGCCTCCCGACCTTTGTAACCCTCTGCCTGAACTGACCGAAGGGGTGTTGAATAACCTGATACTGGCTGCCCGGCGGGCACAACGGGTTGACCAGTCCCCAAAGCTCCTGCCCCGACACTGGCGCAAGGCCATTAATAGCGTCATCACCCATGGCACCCGACAGAATCCGTCAGTGCGGGATTTTATGAAAGTGGCCTGTTGGTGGTTACTGCCGGATGCCTGTAAAAAGCCGGGTGCTCATAGGAGGTCCGATGAGGGTCAAACTGCCTCGGTAGACCCGGATCGGTTAAATGCCATCATCAACAGTGCCCAGCGGTTGGATAGAGCGTTTGTGAGGCAGAACCTGTGGTCACTCGTCCGAGCCTCTGACCCGTCAGTCTTTAAGGGCAATGTATTTGAAGCGTTAAAACTGTCCTATGAAAGTCCATTTTCATGGGGGGCTGAAGAAGGTTCTCTGAACAGGCTCTGTGCCATAATCGTGGCCCATGCGCCCGAAAAACAACGAGAGGCAATGGCATATCAGTTGGAAGTTGATCCGGCAGCAGCAGAGCAATATTACCGGTTAGGTATCAGGCCTTCAGGACAGATTAAACGTTTACAAGATGCACTGGCTTCTGGCTGGCAGTTACCTCTGTCATCAGGGCAGACCCGATCCGATACCATTCACGCTTTAGCCAGCGATTGTTTTCATATTGCCAGAACAGCACATTCTGATGCAGCGGCCATTGAACGCATAGAGAACCGGCTTTCTCAGTCACTGGCATGGGAGGGCTCCGCTGATCAGCCACTGACAGCACTGGCCTGTGATCTTTATCACGGCAAGGTGAGTCAGAAGGATCGTGAAAGCCGTCGATTATCCCGACTCCATGACCGGCTTGTAGACTCACCCGTTATATTCCTGCAGGGAGAAACCGGCACCGGAAAAAGTTACTTTGCCGCCAGTATGGCAAAAGCTTCAGGACAGGCTTCGGTGATTTCCCTTGGACCTTCTGACAGCGAACAGACCCTGATGAAACGCTGGCAGTGGCAAGAGCAGGCCGATGGCGATCGCTCTATGGAACAGCAAAACCGGATGCTGATGGAATGGGCCAAAACCCCACATGATAAAGATGGAGAATACGTAACACTGGTTCTGGATGAAGCCAACCTGACTAAAACCGGATTACAGGCTTCATTGAACGGCTTATGGGAGCCGGAACCCTGCGTCTATGTGAATGGTCATCCTGTCAAGGTCAGCTCAAAACATCGGGTGATTCTCACTGGTAACCCGAATCATTACACCGGACGCCAGCTGGACCCGGCCCTGAAAGAGAAACTGCCCGGGGCTTACTACCCACCTTTGGACCAGGCTTTCCTTCGGGACAGGGTGGTGGAACCGGCTCTGGTTAAGCAATTACAACGGCATCTGCCGGACTCCCAAATAAACGACATTGCACAGATTGCTAGCGAGAGTGTGATGATACTCTGGCAATATTATCAGGAACTGTTGCCAGAGCACGCCTTTACCCCCAGAGATTTAACGGATATCTGTAGTTGGGTGGGTTGGTATCTTGATCGTGCGCTACCCGTAAACGACAGTGTTACCGGTAAGCAAATAAACGGTTTGATCCAACAAAGTTTCCGGGATGTACTGGGTCCCGAAATCAGCGAAGCTCATCAGGATGCCCTGACAGCACTGGACATCTGGTTTTCTGTCCGTTACGAACCAGACAACACCCTGAGCAACAAAGTTCATAACCAGACCACCCTGCACCTTATACAGCAGGCTTTCAAAACATTCACCGAACAAACCCGGCCTGACTTTGATACCTCCGGATCGGCAGTCAGTGAGCTGGTACAACGGCTGGGACAGGATTTAAGCCGGTGTCAGCAGGCTTATCATCACAACAGGAAGCACGACGGTCGTCAGGCGACGCTGATTGAAGGTCCGGCCGGACGGGGCAAGGATGCCACCCTGAACCTGATGATTCAAAGCGTCAAACAGCAGACTGAGCAACGGGGAGAATCCATGCCAGAGGTCTTTCTCCTGAATGCCTGTGATTGTTCCTGGGATAGATTGTGTGAAAAGATCCAGACGGCAAAATTGCAGGGCGGCATCGTGATTATTTCAGAAATGAATCTCATCGACAGCCAGCACCTGGAAGGTGAGTTGAACGATATTCTGGCCGGTGACGCGCATCCCGGATTCCACCTGTTTGCTACCATCAACCCACCTGAGTACAGCGGGCGCAAACCCTTATCACCGGCACTGAAAGGGCGTTTCCGGCATTTGCCCATCCGGCAGTATAGCCCGGCAGAATTGCAGACCATTGCAGAGAAAGTGTTGCCAGAGACTCCACAAGGGAAAATCATCGCTAAACAACTGACTAAGCAACATTGTCGTCTGAGGGCTTACCTGCAAAGGAAAAAACTACCGTTGCAACCGACCAGCCTTGATTTACAGAATCTGGCCAGGGCCGTCATACGAGGAGGTGATTTTACCGAAGAAGGACTTCATCAATGCATCAATCAGCACTACCGGCTTTATCTGATGGCTGCAAAAATATCGCTGGATGAACTGCCCGAGCCATCGGCTCAAGTCAGGGCTCTCGATATGAGTAGGGGTGAGCTTGATTCTGAACTTTGCAAATGGTTCAACCAAACGGTATCAGGCACTGATCGTCCGTGGGTGATACGAAGCAGTGATTTCAACAGTATTGATGAAAAAAACCATGAAATTCTTGTTAGCACTCATCTGAATGAAGACGAAGCCAGAGCGGAAATCATCAAGAGACTGGCTCGGACCAGATGGCAGGCATCCGGTCTCTCCCTCCAGCCGGACGCGTCGGACGATATTCTCACTCAGGCACTGTACCGATACTGGCAGCAACGCTGGTTTGCTCGTGAGTTTGGTCCGATGGGCGTAGAGGTTAACAGCGTGTTTCCCCTGGCGAAAGAAGAGGCACAAGCGCTGAAATTATCGGCTTCCCAGCCTTATCTTCAGGAGGCTGATCGGCAGATAGAGTTATGGAATGGCCGCGATGTTCAACTATGGCCTGCGTTTTGGTATCAGATGAGTGGTCTGGTGAACCATCGAGTTGAGGGTAGTATTGAGGGCAGTATTAACGAAGCGTCAGTTGTTGGCGGTGATAACGCTCCTGAGCCATACAATCCGGAAGTCGAAGAGAAAGAGGCTCCGGCAATAGACCAGAGAACGAACTATGAGTGCTTTGACAGGCCAGAACTGTACGATTTCAGAATTTTTGATACGCAGGACTATTCTTGCGTGATGTATCGGTGGTGGGCAAAGGATATTTTTGTGTCTGAAAAGGGTGCTGTCAAAGAGATCGCTCTTAATGATAAAGACATTTACGGGGTCGAAACCCTCACACCGGCCCGGTTACCAGGGCGTGACCAGCCAGTGTCATTAGCCAGCGATCAAACGCTGGCAACCTTTGACTGGACATCCGGCAGTGGTCGATATGCATTGCCCAGCCTGACGCCTGACGACTATATAGTGGCCCTGCGCATAGAGCCGGATGTGCCATACACGCTGGTCAGGAATCAATATACCGGGCTTCACACGCTGTCTGTTGCAGTGGCCGAAACCAAACAGAAAATTCAGTTTGCTTATGTCGTAGAACACAGAGGAGCGTGCAGAAAAACACGTACCAGAGGAGTCCGGTCTGCGCAATCAACACGTTTTGACGCCCGCTGTTCCCAGGGTATGAAAACAGTACTGAAGGAAGTGTTTGAGAACATTAACCGACAGCCACTGAAAGTACGGGAGCCTTTGCGAACAATACAAAAGGCTAAAAACATGAAGCAACGCATTGTGGCGATCAAGGATTATTGCAAACAGTTTTCCGGTAATGCTATACCAGAGCGCCATAAGAATTTCTTTCGATTCCTCGTCACACAACGGCAAGGTAGCTGTCGTCATCGTGTATCTGTTTTTGTTGCTCTTTGTCGTTATTTTGGTATTCCAAGTCGGAAAATTTCTAACATTAACCACAGCTTTGCAGAGTATTCCGTGGATGGAGGCCAAACCTGGGACGCAGCGGATCTGGGCGGGGCGCCTGCCGATGTAATAGAAATCAAATCTGACTTCCAGCTCACCGGTAAGGTCAGTCTTTCCAGCAGTGATTCAAAGAAGGTCAAGGATGTCCTGAAGAGTGTCCTGAAAGGTGCGGATTCAGCACAACAGCAAACTCTGGCTAAAGCATGCGGCATAGCCCTTGAGGAACTGAGCACAGCCCTTGAGACAAACAGTGCATTGCCAGAAACCAATCTTAATATTTCCGAAACAGTAGAGAACCTTTGGAAAGAAAGAGATTTAGCCGGTTTTTCGATGGGGGTCTCACTACTGGAGTCGCTGCAGACAGAAGTATTGGGTGATTGCGAGAAGAGATTGGTCTGCGCTGAGGGTGAAGATTGGCGTGCAGGTTGGCGTGCCTGTACACCGATGGCGGATGCAGTAGGCAATATATTGTTCAAGAGTAATGAAGATCAAATCACTGAACAGCTTAAATTACTCCATTCAAAAATGGTTGTTAAGGGCGGAGTAAGCCCTCTTCAGTGGCTGGATTCAATAATGGATGTCCTGAGGTTTGCTAGATTTGCTATTTTTGCCAAATCTTCGGAAATTCACTTTGCTCGTGAAGCCTTGAAATCGGGATGGTTGAATCCGGTTCCGACCTATGATAGCCGAACTATTAAAGTCATTGAATATCTTGATCGATTGCAGTGTCTGGAAAATGTCGATGAGTTGAAGGTCACAGTCGCCGGTTGCCTGAAGAAGTGGTATCAGGAATTATTTTTCAGTGAAAGGAGTAGTCAGGTATGGCGAGAAACTTATAAAAAATTCCAAAAGAGAGAAGGTGATACCTTGTTCGTGACTGATTGTCATGGTGGTTTTTCGTCATTCCTTGAAAATATAATAGCCAGCACATCTTTACAGCCCGTCTGGACAGATCATCCTGAAGGCGTCCCCGATATAGAACGAATGCTGGTACACCAACCTGCGTTTGCGCAGTTAATTTCGGGAAAGGCGAACCACCGCCCGGTGATTATAATGGGGCAACCTGCCTGGAAAGACACAGTGTTTGATGAAATGGCCAATGTCCTCTTTCAACGAAAAGTTGAGACTATCCCGAACTTAAAGCGGTCAATGGAAAAAGCAAGAAGATACAGTGAGATATTAGCTCAAATAAACAGCGAACTGAAAGCAGCGCATAGCTCCACCCTTGGTCAAAATGGATACCATTATCGCAGTCAGCACCAACGACACAATCAAGACTTTTCTTCAGCCGGGCGATATCAGGATGCAAGAGAAGAATATGAGAAAAAAGAGCTTGAAATCCGCAACAGGTACAAACCCACTCTGGAATCCCTTGAGACACCGCAGAAAGATGCATTCTCTAAGGATCATTTAAGAACCAAATGCAAGCAAGCGATTCGACAGGCCTTCAGTCATTACCTGTATGAAGTGACTCACTCAAAGAATGGTCGTTTGACGTATTGTTGGGCCGATGCTTCCATCAGGGGGAACGGAAGTGATAAAAACTATGGCGCTCATGATCCATCCTCACCAGCAGAGCTGTATGCCATGATGTCTGAAATTCGTAGCCCTTCACAGTTTCCGGGGGCTTTGAAGGAAGCGTATTTACGGCAGGCATACAAAGCGGGTAATGCTCTGTTTCTCAAATCCGATGAGCTGACAACCATTGCCAGAGAGTTTTTGGACAGTTTGAATTTGAATTCGATCTATCACTCATTGGATGCGTGATAATAGTGAGGACAATATGAGTTTTTTTGAGACGATAAAGTGAAGGGAAATGCTAATGCTTATAAGAATTCTGCGAATATTCAGTTTCTGTGTTCTGGCGCTCACCACCCTGAGTGGGTGTCAGAATATCACTACGGATGCAACCCCAGTAGGACAGGGGATTTATTCTGTACCTTTCTCTGTCACAGAGGCCAGTTGCTCGCAAGTGCTTCATGGTACCAGCCAGCTACCGATTGATCTGTATCATGCCGGAGTCTGTTATGAGCAGGGCGTCGGTACCACGCCGTCCCTGGCCCAGGCGGTTGATCGTTACTCTATGGCGGCGCGATGGGGGATTCCGGAAGCTACTCAAGCCCTGAAACGTCTTAACAAGCCGGTCCCGGATGCTGACCTGTTGCAACGCAGGATAGAGCAGGAAAAGCGCCTGAACCAGCAGAGACTGGATAAGGAAAAAAACGATGCCTATAAGACCAGAGGCGCTTATCCTCCGCCTCATTATCACCATGGTTGTGGTCGTTTATGGTGTTATTGACTTGCCACAGCATCAGGGTCTCTGGCAGTCTCTGATCTGATTTTATGTTATGTGGCCATCCCTGTGACCGATACCTTTTCCATTCCCGTTCGAGTCTATTATGAAGACACTGATGCCGGTGGTATCGTCTACCACGTTAATTATCTGAAGTTCATGGAGCGAGCCAGAACCGAATATCTGCGCAGTACCGGCTATGATCATCAGAAGTTGTTAAAGGAAAAAAAGCAGTTGGTGGTGGTCGATGCTTCCGTTCAGTTCAGGCACATTGCCCAGCTGGACGACTCTGTCATTGTGACAGTCCGGGTTGAAAGTATGGGCAGGGCCAGAATGGTTTTCCAGCAACAGTGTTTTCTTGAAGATGTCTTGCTGTGTGAAGGCCGGTTCGTCGTGGCTTGCCTGGACAGCCGGAGCAGAAAACCTACGGCGATTACAGAATCCTTACGGAATAAATTAAGTCCTGACGGCAAATCGCCGTGAGATTGATGGTATTATCCTTAACTGCCTGTTTATCGTGAAAATGCAGTCACACCGTCTGGTCAGATTCCGGAATGAATGTTGAACATCATTTCTCTAACAAGTATTAATCGAATGAAAAGCGAGGTTTTCAGTGGCAGATAGTATGTCCATATGGTCACTGGTAGGCAATGCCAGCTGGATCGTTTTGCTGGTGCTGATAATGCTGGTGATGGTATCTGTTGTTTCCTGGGTCATGATTGTCCAGCGCGGCATACTCATCCGCTCCGCTCATCAGAACATGCTGGCCTTTGAGGATCGCTTCTGGTCCGGAATGGACCTGACCCAGTTATATAAAGAGCTGGACAAAGAAGAAGACCTGGGTGGGCTCGAACAGGTCTTCCGTTCAGGCTTCAGTGAGTTCACCCGCATGCGCTCCCAGGGTACAGGAGAAGCCGATGCTGTCATGGAAGCGACCCAGAGAGCCATGAGAGTGGCGATCTCCCGGGAGCAGGAGAAGCTGGAAACGCATCTGCCCTTTCTGGCCAGTGTTGGTTCGACCTGTCCTTATGTTGGCCTGTTCGGTACTGTAGTCGGTATTATGAACTCTTTCCGTGGACTGGCCAATGTGCAGCAAGCCACTCTGGCATCGGTTGCGCCTGGTATTGCTGAAGCCCTGATGACCACGGCGGTGGGTCTGGTCGCTGCGATTCCTGCGGTAGTTGCCTATAACCGTTATGCGTCCAGAGTGGAAGCCCTGCTGGCGAATTACGAAACCTTTGCGGATGAGTTTTCCAGTATTCTTCATCGCAAGGTATACAGTCGTCACCGTGCAGATTGAGGGAGCGAGTAAAAAATCATGGCTCGATCCAGAACCCGGCGCAAGCCAATGTCAGAAATTAACATGGTGCCTTTTATCGACATCATGATGGTCATGCTGGTGGCCTTTATGGTCAGCGCTCCGATGTTGACTCAGGGGGTAAAGGTAGAACTGCCCAAAGCAACCAGCAAACCAATGCCACTGTCTGATGATGCCAAAACCCTGATTATTTCTGTCCAATCCAATGCTGAGTATTTTATCGATCTGGGCGGTAACCATGAAAGTGCCAAAGGCATGGATGAAATCAGTGAAAAGGTAGGTAAGGTTCTCTCTGCCAGTCCCGAGACCCGGGTGTTGATTAAAGGGGATCGCAGGGTTGACTACGGCTCGGTCGTTGAGCTGATGGCCAGGTTACAGGCAGTGGGTGTTAACGATGTGGGATTGATTACAGATCCGGCGTCGCTTAATGAAGGGGCGAAGCGCTGATGACAGTAAGTGTTACCCCCTGGCTTGACTGTCAGACAGAACAAACCATGATCATGGTATTGTGGAACGCAGGACTGTAATGAAGAAGATTCCATTGATCGGTGCTTTATTCAGTCATAAGCTGTTTCAGGGTTATGGATTTGCAGGATTGGTTTCCGTACTGCTGCACGTTCTGATACTGAGTCTTCTGTTCTGGGGTTGGTCCTCTGATGATGAGTTGAGGATCGTACCGCCAAAAAGTATCAAAGCCAGCGTCGTTGAAATTGCTCAGCCAAAGCCCAGACCGCCAGCACCAACCCCCGTCGTTGACAACTCGGCTGAAAAAGCCCGGCTTGCTGAACAAAAGCGCAGGGAAGAAGCCCGCAGGCAGGCCGAAGTCAAAAGACAGAAAGAGCTGGCGCTGAAAAAAGAGCAGGCAGCCAAAGAGAAAGCAAGAAAGGAAAAAGCAGCTCGTAAAGAACGAGAGCGGCAGCAGCGTCTGGCTGAGGAAAAAAAGAAGAAAAAGCAACAGGAGGAGTTGCTCAGGCAGCTCGAGCAGGAACGAATTGCCCGTGAGCAGGCACAGGCCGCAGCCGCCGAACAGGCAGAACAAGAGGCTGGAGAAGTGGCTTACTATTCTGAACTGCTGCAAAGCCTGATTGCCCGGAACTGGAACCGTCCACCCAGTGCCCGTAATAATATGGTAGCGCTGGTTCAGCTCAGTCTGTCTCCTTATGGTGATTTGCTGGAAGTAAGGCTGCTTGAAGGCAGTGGTAATGATGCCTATGATCGTTCTGTCGTACAGGCAATACAGAGGGCTGCGCCTTTTCCTGAATTGAAAAAGATGGAGCGGCGTGTGTTCGATAATAATTTCAAACGCTTTAACTTTAGGTTCAGGCCAGAGGATCTGGTGAGATGAAGCAACTACTGCAATGTTTTTCTGCCAGATTGTCGGGCAGATTGGAAAGTGAACAGGCTGTCTTCAGGGAAGGCATTGATCGTCTTGTTTATTTATTAACCTCTACTGCGATATTTTCATGGTTCCGAAGTAGAGCTTTTTTGAGTTCATGGCTGTTCGTTGTTCTGCTGATGTCAATGCAGAGTGTGCAGGCTATTCTTACGATCGAAGTGACCCAGGGGAATGACAAGGCTGTCAGGGTGGCCGTGTCGCCCTTCAGCTGGAATGGTAAAAAAATTCTACCGGAAGACATGGCTTCTGTCGTAGAGGAAAATCTTCGTCTCAGTGGTCTTTTTGCACCCCTGCCCAGAAAAGACATGCTCAGCTTCCCATCCAGTGCGAAAGATGTCGTTTACCGTGACTGGGATATACTGGGTGCTTCTTATCTGGTCACCGGACAGGTGAAGCAGGAAGGCAACAGGTTTGAAGTAAACTATCAGCTGTTTGATATTGTTCGCCAGAAAAGCATCCTGAAAGGCAAGGTGCGAGGCGATGAGAGTCAGCTGCGCGGGTTAGCTCACCATATCAGTGATGCGGTATATGAAAAGATTACCGGTATTCCCGGCGATTTCTCTACCCGTATCATGTATGTGACGGCTGATCGTAAAAGTGCTGAGCACACGGATTACCGTCTAAACTATGCCGATGCTGATGGTCAGCGTCAGCGCGAGATACTTCGTTCAAGAGAGCCTATACTGTCACCGAGCTGGTCACCCGACGGCAGTCGTGTTGCCTATGTTTCTTTTGAGTCCGGCCGTCCGGCGATCTTTGTTCAGGAGCTGGCTACCGGTGAACGTCAGAAGATAACGGATTTTAAGGGGTTGAACAGCTCTCCGGTATTTTCTCCCGATGGCAGGCAGTTAGCATTGGTTCTGTCCAAGGGTGAAAACCCGGACGTGTATGTGATGGATCTGGCCACAAATGAACTCAGTCAGATTACGTCGCATTTCTCGATTGATACTGAGCCGGACTGGATGCCTGACGGAAAGAGTCTGATCTTTACATCTAACCGGGGAGGTAGTGCGCAGATTTATCAGGTGGGTGTTAACAGATTGTCGAACGGTACAGTGGTCGCTGAGGGTAAACCTAAACGACTGACATTTACAGGTAAATTCAATGCTCGTGCTAAAGTATTCCCTGATGGTAAATCGCTGGCACTGGTCCATAAAGGTCAGGGAGCTACCGAATTTAACATCGCCATTCTGGATCTTGATACTGGGCGATTGCGTCAGCTGACGTCTGCCCGGTTGGAAGATTCGCCCAGTGTTTCCCCAGGGGGCCGTCGTCTGATCTATGCGGTATCGGGAGGCAAAAACGGAGAGCTTGGCATTGTCACAGCCGATGGTCGGGTAAAATATCGCCTGCCATCGGCCAAGGGTGATGTCAGGGAGCCGGTGTGGGGGCCGTCAATAGCTACACAGCGCTAAAATCGGGTTGGATTGGTTCGCCGGAGTCAGTCGGGCTTGGCATTCGAGCATATAATTCAGTAGAGTGAGCCAGCTCTTCACGTGGTCTTGTGCGAATAGTCAGTTTATTCGATCAAATTCATCTGGAGAGCAGGACGCTCTTTCTGGATTTCAGGCTGAATAAGTCTTAAGTTCGGCTGAATCCCTTGGTATTCGGGCTAGTCCGAAGTCTGCAGTTCTGATACTGTACTGCATCAATCAATACATTGATTTTGATTTACCAACATTGAACGAACAATTGGAGCTTGTCATGCGTTTTGCCAATTTTGTCAAAGCCACCGCACTATCTGCCATTGCACTCTGGCTGGCTGGTTGTGCATCTACAGGTGGTCAGAGTACTTCTGATGTTGAAGCTACTCCTGAGTACGCGACTGAAGAAGTTGTGATTGAAACCTTCCCTGCTCTCGACCCTGCTGTTCAAGCTGTTATCGATAGCGGTGAAATTCAGGCCTCCCCTGAAGAGATCGAACGGTTGCTGGCGCATAAAACCTACCACTTCGGTTTTGACAGCTCCAAGCTGAAAGAAAGCGATTATAAGGCTCTGGACGTGCAGGCTATTTACCTGAACTCCTCTGAAGGCCGTGGCAAGAAAGTCATCATTCAGGGTCATACGGATGAGCGCGGAACCCGCACTTATAACCTGGCTCTGGGCGAACGTCGTGCCAATGCCGTGAAGCACTACCTGGTTTCCAAAAGTGTTTCCCCAAGCCGTATTGAAGTGATCAGCTTCGGCTTTGAGAAGCCTCTGGATCCAGCTCACAATTCTGCAGCCTGGGCTAAGAACCGTCGTGCTCACATTGTGATCAACTGATGCCCATACATAGCTAAAGAAAAATATTGATTTCATAATGCAGCCATGGCCCATTCATTGGTGCGAAGCCCTTGGGTGGGCGGCATTTCAAACTCATGGCTGCCCGACAGGGAATGAGACTGAATGCGTCTGAAACGATCTGTTTGCTCTGCTTTTGTTCTAACCAGCCTGGTGGCCTCTCAAGTTCAGGCACAGGTACCAGTGGTTGATTCCCGGCCTTCTGGAAGTAGTAGCTCTGTAGAGAACTCTCACATTCATGAATCGACTTCCATGGAACCAGCGGCGGGTGGCTCAGCTCACTTGTTGAATCTGTTGGATGAGCTTCGTCAGGAGGTTATGACCCTCAGAGGACAGTTAGAAGAGCAGGCTTACCGGATCAAGCAGTTGCAGAAAGAGAGCAGGGATCGTTACCTGGATCTCGATCAGCGCATTTCCCGTCAGGGTGACTCGTCCATTAAGGTGCCTGCTGCCACAGGAAATTCTTCAGGCTCTCCGGTGACGTTGCCGGCTTTGGTGGGTAGCGGGTCTTCAGTGACTGAGTCTGATACCCGCGAAGAGGCTGCTTATCAGGCTGCATTCTCCCTGATCAAGGACAAGCGTTTTGATGAAGCTGTAGTCGCCTTGAAAAAGCTGTTGAAAGACTCTCCCAAAGGCCAGTTTTCGGATAATGCTCAATACTGGTTAGGAGAAGTTCAGATGGCTCAGGGCAGATATAAGGAAGCCCGGGACGACTTCCAGTCCCTCATTGACAATTATCCGGATAGCCCAAAAGTATCTGACGCTACCTACAAACTGGGTCGTATTCTTGATTTACAAGGCGAAAAAGATGCTGCCAGAAAGTACCTTGAATCAGTGATCAGTCAATACCCCGGAAGTGCGGCTGCTCGTTTGTCAGATACCTATCTCAGAAATATGTCCGATACCTGAGTGATTGTGCCCACCTCTGGATGGGCGTTGAACCTGTTTCGGCGCTAACATCCTTTCCACTTTTTTCTGTACAGGGAATCTTGCACTCTGTTCGGGCGGTTAAACCAAAATTGACTTAAGTCGGATGGACTCCTAGTATTGCCCGCCTGAATGTCTGGTGAGAGTTCAATGACTGCTGATACCCTCAGAATTACTGAAATTTTCCACTCCCTGCAGGGAGAGTCCCGTACCTCGGGTTTACCTACTGTGTTCGTCCGTCTGACGGGCTGCCCACTTCGTTGTAGCTGGTGTGATACGGAGTATTCATTTCACGGTGGCACTCGTATGTCTTTGGATGAGATTGTCGGGAAGGTGGAGGGCTATGGCGCTAAATATGTCTGTGTCACAGGTGGTGAGCCTCTTGGGCAGCCAAATTGCCTGCCGTTGCTTGAACGACTTGTAGACACAGGCTTTGAAGTATCACTGGAAACTAGCGGTGCTCTGGATGTTTCTCTGGTGGATGAGCGAGTGGTCAAGGTGCTGGACCTCAAACCACCCGCATCAGGCGAGAGTCACAGAAATCTGTACCAGAATATTGAGCATCTTACCGCTAATGACCAGGTTAAGTTTGTTATCGCCAATCGGGAAGATTATGACTGGTCGGTCAGTAAAATTTTGCAGTACAACCTGCTCAGTCGGGTGTCGGATGTGCTGTTTTCTCCAGTCAATGATCAGTTGGGGCCGGATCAACTGGCTGACTGGATCATTTCAGACAAGCTTCCGGTTCGATTTCAGTTGCAATTACACCGTGTAATCTGGGGTGACAAAACCGGGGTTTGAGTAAAACAGTCCGCATTTTCATAGCAACAGCCATTGGCGAAGTACATTAGGAATAAAGAGCATGACAAAAAAAGCAGTCATTTTGCTATCCGGTGGTCTGGATTCTTCCACAGTGCTGGCCATTGCCAGAGATCAGGGATATGAGTGCTATACCGTCAGCTTTGATTACGGTCAGCGACACAGAGCAGAGTTGGACGCCTCGGTTCGTGTTTCTGAAGCACTGGGTGCCAGAGATCATAAAACCCTGAAGCTGGACTTGCGAGATCTGGGTGGGTCTGCTCTGACGGATGATGATATTGATGTCCCTGAGGATCTGGGTGAAGGTATTCCTGTGACTTATGTTCCAGCACGCAATACCGTATTTCTCTCTCTCGCTCTGGGCTGGGCTGAAATCCTGGGTGCCCGGGATGTTTTCATTGGCGCCAATGATGTGGATTATTCAGGATATCCGGATTGTCGTCCTGAGTACCTTGAAGCGTTCGAGAAAATGGCTAACCTGGCCACCAAAGCGGGGGTTGAAGGGGATCATTTTCATATTCGTGCTCCTTTGCTGGAACTGACCAAGGCGGAGATTATAAAAGAAGGCAGCCGCCTCGGGGTCGATTACGGGATTACCGTTTCTTGTTATCAAGCTGATGAGCAAGGCCGTGCCTGTGGAGTCTGTGACAGTTGCCGCTATCGTAAAAAGGGGTTTGCCGAAGCCGGTGTTGCCGACCCAACCCCATATGCAGGGTCTTAAACGGTTTAACCCGATTATTGAATGTTTGAAAGCCTTTACAAGTTCACACTGTCAGACTCAACGAAGTGCGACAGTGTGGCGAACTACTGCATCTTGAATAGTTTTTCAGGCACTTTAAAGAAGATAATGTCAGTGTTTCTTGGTTTGGGAGAGTTGGCACCATTATCGCTGACCAGAACCAGTAGTTTAGTGCCGTCAGACCCGTCAGGGCCTAGTGTTATCCCTTCAATATTGATTCTTTTAAAGTCCGGGAAGGTTTTTTCAAAATCCCTGGTGCTTAGTAGACGCTGTTTATCTAGCATCGGTAGAGACGTTTTAGTGGCCTCTGTTAGTTTATCGCTGTCCTCTTCTGAACCACTGCCGTCGACAGCCCGGGAAGGAGGTACAGGGTTATTCAGGTCAACCAGATAAACTTCCGAGTAGGAGTAGTTTACGGTTTTTCTATTGGCTTTTTTAACGTGATTTTTTTCGATGACGAGGAGCTGATGATCATTGATGGCCTGAGCATCGCTGATGCTCTGGACAATAACGTCTGTCTGAGGGTCATAAAGGTCTACAGGAACAGAAGTGGGCTGATAATGGTACTGAATGTCCGGTTCAACAGTTGCCAGAAGATGGTTGGCCGTTTCGACCATCGAGAAACGTAATACACGGCTGGGTACAGGGCCTTTATGATAATCCCAGTCTTTTTCATCCTGCAGAACGCCTTGTTCAGTGATAGCCAGGTAATCAGAAGTTCCCGGAAGGTGGATCACTGTTTCGAAGCCCCGGTTTCTCTTGACCCCTTTGTCGGAGGGGGACTGGATTTGCAAGCTGAACTCACTGTCATAGATGCCAGGCACCCAGTGTGGAGTCTTCCAGTGAAAGCGCCAGTTCACACTTGAGAACTCGCCGGGGTAATAGTACGCGCCCAGAAGAGTCCCGTCTCTACCTACTTTCAGAAGAGAGCTGTGAATATTCCATCCGGGAAATCGAATCCAGGGGAAAACCGAATTGAACAGAAAGGTTGCGCTTTGTTCCGAAGCGACCAGAAAGGCATTGTCGCCAAGAAAGTCAAAACCTTCTGTATCAATATGGCCATGGGTTGTCCAAAAAACAGAGTCATTAGGCTCAATGATAACTTCCCTGATCCGGGTGACAGACTCTTCCGGGAAAGTGCCTTTGTTTTTTACCAGACCGTTCTTGTTAATAAGAGTTTCTTCCGGTACAAGGTAGTATCGGGGTTGGCCGTTTTTATTGTAATAGTTGGGAACGGCCCCGGTATCATCTGAAAGCAAAATGAATTGATGATGAGCTTTGTCGTAACGGATGGAAGAAATTCCGAGAATGGGCTGATCTTCACTGTAATCCAGCTTTTTACTGCCAAGTAGTCTAATGCCGTTCTGACTCGCACTGACACCTTCTGAGGGAAATAAAGCATAAGCGCAAAAGAAGAAAAGAGGGCATAGTCCTTTGAATGACATGAGACTACCTTTGTTCTTTGTCAGAGCGGGTTCAGAAAGATTGATGTAATCCTAGTCTAAATTCGGCAATTTACCGGATGGGTAGCTGGTCAGTTTTAAGGGTGTTACCCTTCCCTTTTTTCCCGGCTGCCTGAATCTTTCATTTATGTTAAAATCCTTGCGATTTGCCTAATTATGTCTTGTAGAGACTTTCAGACCGATTTTTATGAGTGTACTTAGTGATAGAGCATTTGTTCAGGAGCATATCAGTGGCGCACCCTTTCAGGGCCTGGATGAAGCAAAAGAGCGAGCACTGAAGCAGCAGGTGCGAGAGCTTCTGGAACAGGAAAATGCTGTTCTTGTTGCCCATTATTACACTGATCCTGTCGTTCAGGCTCTGGCTGAAGAAACCGGTGGTTTTGTAGCGGACTCCCTTGAAATGGCTCGCTTTGGCCGTGATCATTCTGCGGATACCCTCGTCGTTGCCGGCGTTCGGTTTATGGGTGAGACCTCAAAAATTCTCAGTCCTCACAAGCGTGTTTTGATGCCAACACTGGAAGCGGAGTGTTCACTGGATATTGGTTGTCCGGTCGATGAGTTTTCGGCTTTTTGTGATCAGCATCCCGATCGTGAAGTGGTTGTCTATGCTAATACATCCGCGGCGGTAAAAGCCCGGGCAGACTGGGTGGTGACTTCCAGTTGTGCTGTAGACATCGTTGAGCATCTGATGGATCAGGACAAAAAAATCATCTGGGGTCCGGATAAATATCTGGGCAGTTACATCCGAAAAAACACCGGGGCAGACATGCTGCTCTGGAATAGTAGCTGTATCGTTCATGAAGAGTTCAAGGCCAAGGGTATTGAAGACCTCAAACAGGTTTACCCGGACGCAGCGGTACTTGTGCATCCGGAATCACCCGACTCGGTTGTTCAGATGGCCGATGTCGTAGGTTCTACCAGTCAACTGCTGAAAGCATCTCAGGAAATGCAAAATGCCACATTTATTGTTGCGACAGATCGAGGTATTTTCTACAAAATGCAGCAGGCGTCCCCGGACAAATCCTTTGTAGAAGCTCCGACTGCTGGTAGCGGCGCTACCTGCAAGAGTTGTGCTCATTGCCCCTGGATGGCCATGAACTCTCTGGAAGCACTGGTTCAGTGTCTTGAAAAACCAGGCCAGTTGAATCTGGTAAAAGTGGATGGTGAGCTCAGAGAGAAGTCGCTGATTCCACTGAATCGTATGCTCGACTTCACGGCATCGCTGTCAGCCTGATCCTCTCAATATCAAGCTGGAAGAATGAGTCGAGGCCGCCCATAGCGGCGGCCTCGTCTGGTCAGCTTTTTTCAAGCTTCTTACGATATTCGAAAATGTCGTTTAACTTTTTATCGATCTTGGCCCTCAGGGCGTAATTATCACCCACCATTTTGCGGGCAAACTGAAGGTGCTTGATAGCGTCGTCCAGGTTGCCTGTCAAGAAGAAGAACTCTGCCCGGGCCTGATGTAAGCCCAGAATGTCATCCGACAGCCCCTGTGCTTCCGCCAGTTCATACCAGATATCCGGGTCGTTGGGTCGGCTGCGACTCAGCCTCAGAAGAAGATCTCTGGCTTCGTTGAATTTTTTGGCTTGAATCAGAATCTCTGCCTTGGTCGCCATTAGCGGATAGTTATCCAGATGAATGGAAAGCGCTGCATCCAGTCGTTTAATCGCCTCATCGGATTTTCCGGTAGCTGATTCCAGCCGGGCCTGAGCCATAATCAAATGCAGGTTGCGGGGGTGTTTCTTCAACAGAATGGTCAGCTCTTTCTCTGCTGTCTTGTAATCCCGTTCTTCCACGCTGGCCAGAGCCAGACCGTAGCGGGTTATGTCTTCCGAGCTGGTATGGCCGGTCTCCAGTTCCTTATATAATTGTCGTGTATAGCGGGCCGGGTCTTCGGTGCTGAGAACCAGCAGTCTCATACGGGTTAGCTGATAATCAAGGCTGCCTTTAGAGCCCTCGGAAGGCAATTGTGCAGCCCTGGCTCTTGAGTCTGAAATTCGGTTGTCGGTGACGGGGTGTGTCAGCAAAAACTCAGGGGGTCGGCTCTGGTAACGTCTGGACTTGTTCATGTTCTCGAATATTTCAGGCATGGCCTGAGGGTCAAAGCCCGCCTTGGCAAGCGTCTGAATACCAATATTATCCGCCTCGCGTTCAAACTGCCTGCTGAAGCGCAGGCGACTGCTCTGGACACCGGCCACTGTTGTTGATAGTGCTGCGGCACCCACCTCGCTGCCTACTGTTGCCATCAAGACAACCGATGCAAGAATGGCGGCAGCGGTCGGCAGGCTCTTGTTCTTGGCATCTTCTACGTTACGGGCATAATGACGTTGGCTCAGGTGGGCCAGTTCGTGAGCGAGTACGGCGGCAAACTGAGCTTCTGTGTCAGCGTTGAAGAACAGACCGGAGTTGACTCCAATGATTCCGCCTGGTGCTGCAAAGGCGTTTAGTACAGCACTGTCTATGACTATGGTATTTAATCGGTGATCCTTAATCTCACTGAATTCAGCCAGGCGGTAGATGAGTCTTTCGAGGTACTCCTTGACCTCGGGGTCACTCACGGTAGGAGTCCGGCTTCGTAAATATTTCAGGTAAGTCTGCCCCAACTCATATTCCTGTTGTGGTGAGACTACTCCGGAGGTGCTGTCCCCCAGGCTGGGCAGTTCAATTGGGGCCGCGCATACAACTGCGGAAGAAGTTCCGAGCCAGGTGCTTAGCAGGGCTGCCACGAGGAAACCCGGTTGCTTCATAGAATATCCATACTCATGTAATCTGCGGTACACTGTATCGTCATAGAGGTGCTGGCTCAAACAGCTATGAAAAAAAACATTGCATTTTACGGCCTCCTTACCTTTCGGGTCTGGCCGATAGTGCGTGTGTCACGACTGGTATCTCTGGGTGATCGAAAAAAACAGTCTCCACATCATTTTACACGTCACTGATATTTGCACCATAACCTTTTATTGTGAGACGGGTGGGGTGACTGGTTTCTTGTACAGCTGACTTCCAGCTTTCCTTAAGGAGAATAAGTTTCATCATGATAGAAGTGAATGTTGAACTGGATCTGAAGGGGATGAGTTGTCCGCTTCCCCTGCTCAGAGCCAAGCAGGCACTCAGTAAAATGGATCAGGGCGAGGTGTTGCGGGTTCAGGCCACAGACCCGGGTTCGGTTCGGGATTTTGCCAGTTTTGCCCGCATCAGTGGGCATAGACTGCTGTCCAGTGATGAGGCTTCCGGGGTATTTATCTTTACCCTTGAGCATAAATAAGATTGGATCTTCAATATCCGAAGTCTGACTGGCAATAGACAACCTTGTCAGGCTCCTGAGTAAGTCAAAAGGAAGAAAATATGCTGGATATCATCAGGGATTGGCTGAACCGTTACCTGTCGGATCATGAAGCCCTGGTGCTGCTGTTGATGCTGGTGACCGGGTTTATGGTCATCATCTTTATGGGGAATATGTTGGCTCCGGTCCTGGCGGCACTGGTATTGGCGTTTTTGATGCAGGGCGTGGTGAACTTATTCGAAAAATGGGGAATCCCCCATCTTTTGGCCGTCAGTCTGATTTTTGCTCTCTTCATGGCGGTTCTGCTTATTTCAATATTTCTGTTAATTCCACTGATCTGGCAGCAGGTTACCGGCCTGCTGAATGAATTGCCGAATATGGTGAAGCAGTGGCAGTTGATTCTGAAAGAGTTGCCAGAACTCTATCCGGCCTTTATTTCGGAATCTCAGACAGCGGCTGTTAGCAATGCCATCAACATGCATCTGGCCAAGTTCGGCCCCTGGGCTTTGTCATTCTCTATCTCCAGGTTGCCTGGTGCGTTGGGTATCCTGGTTTATCTGATTCTGGTGCCCATTCTGGTGTTCTTTTTTCTTAAGGATAAAACTGAGCTGCTGGGCTGGATTGGTGATCGCTTACCCATGCGACGTCGTCTAATTCTCCAGGTGGCGGAAGAAATGAATGGCCAGATTGCCAACTATATACGTGGTAAGGTCATTGAGATTTTGATTGTTGGTGGAGTTAGCTTTGTGGCCTTTGCCTGGTTGGGGCTAAACTACGCTGTTCTGCTATCTGTGCTGGTGGGCTTTTCAGTTGTGGTTCCCTATATTGGTGCCACGGTGGTCACTATTCCTATTGCCCTGATCGGTCTGTTTCAGTGGGGTGTGGGGCAGGAGTTCATGATACTGATGATTGTGTACGGCATCATTCAGGCTCTGGATGGCAATGTTCTGGTTCCCCTGTTGTTTTCTGAAGCGGTTAATCTGCACCCGGTTGCTATTATTGTCGCGGTTCTGGTGTTTGGAGGCGTTTGGGGCTTCTGGGGGATATTCTTTGCAATTCCATTGGCAACCTTGCTGAAAGCTGTGATGAATGCCTGGCCCAGTGTACATGATGTGGAAAAGGTGGGGCAGGAGGCTGTCCGGGAATAGACTGCCCTGCGCAACAAACAGCTCCTTCTAATTTATGAAATATTCGGGTTGGAGTCTGTTTCAGGATGGAAGTGATTGCTCTGTAGTTCAGTGATTTGCACTGATCCATCCCAACTGGCGGTTACCACATAGCGATTATCGGCGCTAAAGGTGGCTGTATTAACCCAGTCATCATGGTTAATGCTGGCTTTTTCTGACCATGTCCCATCGGTTGCCTGACCAATGACTTTTGCTGTACAGTCCTCGCTAGCCGTCACTATATGGTGGCCATCAGGGCCGAAGGTGGCTGAGAACACGCTGTAATAATGTTTAAAGATGGCATTTTCTTTCCATGATTCATGAGCGTTCAGGTAAAAGATTTTTACCTTGCCATCATCACAGGCAGTCACCATGTGGCGGCTATCGGGGCTGAAGGTAGCAGAGTTGACAGAATCCTCGTGGTCAAGGTTGGCTATTTCGACCCACAATCCATTGCTATCCCTGCCAAAAATTTTCGCCGTTCGGTCTTCGCTGGCAGTCACTACATAGTGACCATTGGGGCTGAAGCTGACTGAGTTGATAGTCGCTCTATGGGGAATGATACCCTCTAATTCCCATGATCCATCGGGTTTCTGGTTATAGATCGTCGCTGTGTGTTTCCCCCAGGTGATTACCAAATGGTTGCCATCGGTGCTGAAGGTGGCAGATATCTCGTCGCAGTTGTCGGTCCTGAGTTGGTCTGAGTCGATATATTCATGGGAAAGGGTGGCCGTTACTGCCCAGGATCCATCGTCCATCCGGCTGTGGATTTTCGCAGTGTCATCCCGGCAGACGGTTATCACATGGCAGCCATCGCTGCTGAAGGTGGCTGATTGGACAATGCCGTCATGGGGCAGGGAGACTGTTAATGCCCATGATTTATCGGACCCCAGGCTATATATTTTCACAGTGAGATCACAACTGATCGATAGCAAATGCTGACCATCAGGGCTGAATGTGGGTGGTTTGACTCTGGAGTGATTGCGAATGCTGGTTTTTATTACCCATGATCCTCCAATAGCTTCCTGGCCGTAAATAATTGCCTTATGGTTTTCATTGGTGGTCACCAGATGGCGTCCATCGACGCTCAGGGCGGCTGAGTTGATAAAATTATTTTCGTGAATAGTGGCTTCTGTATTCAGATTAAATGTTTCACATTGAGACATTAACCGGGCTCTGACGAAATATAACAGAGCAGGCGAGTGAACGCTCTCCAGTCGAATATTTGCCATTGACTCGACTAACGCCTTATCCTCCGTAAAGGGGTTTAACCAATCACGAATTTGATTCCTGTCTTTTGCAGTGATGGACATCCTGAGTTGATATTGGTGTGCTGAAGAAAACTGGCGATACCACGCTTTTGCCAGAGCGTTGTCCTCTCTGACAGCGGCTTGGAGGCGCTTGCATGTCAGCCCTATATTGTAAATATCTCTAAGTTGCAAAAAGCGAAAAATCATGGAAGATGGGGATAAAGACAGTAGTGATGGTCTTTCCATTTTTTCCTCGCCAATAACAGTGATGCTCCTGCCCGCGCTGTCAGTCGTTGGTGTTGGCAATTGAGCTTGCGTTGGTGTTGAGGCCGGACCTTCAACGATGGGAATATTATCTATTCTGTGCATGTCTGACTCCTTAAAAATTTGGAATTTATCTTCGATCAACAGAGTCGTTAATAAATTATGTGCGCAGGTTAGAGACTGCTCGGGAGTGATAAGTTCATAACATTTTGTTAAGTGCAACTAACCATTTTTATGCAGTATCCGCAGAATGGCGTCAGACAATGACAGCAAGTAATGAATGAGTACTCTGTAGTTCAGTTATTTTCACCTTGTAGCGCTGACCGCATGGCTGCCACCGGCACTCACCCAAGCTTGTTCGAGCACACCGTCCAGCAGTCCGAAAGCCAGAGCAGGTTTGCGAACAGGAAAATGGATTTGTGTAGATTGCGGAGCTGAACGCCTGCAATTTTTAAACGCAGCAAAGAACATTCTTGCGGCTGGGCATAGCCGTCTCGCTGAAGGAATTCCACTGCTTCAGAGGTTTTACGACGTCCTCTATAGCAGTGGGAGGATGTCAAGATTAACCCAGTGCCTGGGCAGCCTGCAGAACGTCTTCTACATGATTTTTTGATCCGGACCTTACGCCATTCGTGTTGCAGAATGCCTTCACGGTCAATAAGAAAAGTGCTGCGCTCGATCCCCATATATTCTTTGCCGTACATATTCTTTAACTTGATGACATCAAACAGCTTGCAGAGTTCTTCATCGGGATCGGAGATCAGTTCGAACGGAAATTCATGTTTAGCCTTGAAGTTTTCGTGGGATTTCAGACTGTCACGGGAGACGCCGAAAATCAGTGTGCCAGCTTCCTGGAATTCTGAGTACAGATCGCGGAAAGTCTGGCCTTCACTGATGCAGCCTGGGGTATTGTCTTTAGGGTAGAAATAAATGACGACCTTCCTGCCTTTCAGTTCGGACAGGGTGACGGTGGTATTATTGGTCGCCTCAGCAGTGAATTCCGTAACGGGTTGGCCTAAGGTAAAGCTCATTGTTCTTCCTGGGTTGGCTTGTTGTAATAAGGAGTCACCAGCAGGCAAGCATCAGCTCC
>NZ_JAHHPS010000676.1:0-11892 GCF_024606275.1 Endozoicomonas sp. SESOKO4
TTTCACAAAAACCGATACCACTGCGAGCCAAAAATCTGTGGCGAGGTAATGATCGGTGATAATGGCCAGCCTCAGCCATGCCGAAAGGTCTGCAAAAATGCCAAAGCTCTGTCGGATCACAAAAGCAGGGCACACTGCGGGCCAAAAACCTGTGATGTAATCGTATTCGGAGAGGATGGCCAACAGCGACCATGTGGGACAATCTGCAGGAATCCCGGAGCCTTGTCGGGTCACAAAAGCTCATACCACACTGGGAAAAAAAGCTGTGATTTAACAGTGATCGGGGGGGATGGCCAACCGAGGCCATGCGGCAAGGTCTTCAAGAATGCCGGATCCCTGTCGAGTCACAAAAGCATATACCACACTGGGCAAAAAACCTGTGACGCAGCAGTGATTGGAGAGGATGGTCAGTCGAGGCCATGCGGTTCAATCTGCAAGGATGCCGGGGCCCTGTCGGTTCACAAAAGGGCATTCCACAGCGGGCAAAAAAACTGTGATCTCAGAGTGATCGGGGAGGATGGCCAGCAGCAACCATGCGGAAAACTCTGCAAGAATGCTAAAGACCTTTCTCAGCACAAAAGAAGACACCGAAAGCGTAAGCCTGTTGATAAAAATCGAGACGATGATTTGAGTCCTCAAAAAAGTAAAGTGAATAAGTAACGATCTGATCAGACACCCGTTATTTCAGGAGGGGTTAGCAATTTTTTGCGGAGCGATAAGGGGTAATCAAAAGACAATGTTAACCTAAAGAGATGCTACGGCTATTCAGTGGGTTTTACACGAAAAATAGACTTATTATCCTGATCTATCCCTCCTCTCTAGTCACCAGAATGCAAGGATAGAATTATTAAACATTCACCCTTTATGACACCTCTGCTGCTCCTGTTGTCCGTCATCTGCCAGGCCGAAGTGTTGACAGAACGTTATATTGTCATGCCTGAACAGAAAACAACTTCTCCAAACCAGAGTTTTTCTATAAAGTATGGCCGCTATACACTGTCAGACAGAGCATCAGATATTACCGACACAAACGGCTATTCAGAATCAGGTTCGCCAACTGATGACAAACGACAGAGAGCTTGCGATTACAGGACAAAAACGCCCCCTATTGAATCAATTTCGTGGCAGTGGCTTTGCGCCACTGACCTGCTGTTTGCTTACGAACTGATTCTGCCCCCCAGAGATGGCCCACTATGCGCCACTCCTTATTCATGGGTACCTCTCCAGGCGGTTGTCACTGTCAGTTGGCTTCTGAAAAACTATTGGAACTCCGATTCACCACTGTTTAACCCCACTGAACAACTTAGCCTGACTGATCGACAAGAGATGAGTCAGAATCAACCATTTGCGGGCATTATTCTAATGCCTGGCTCTGGACAAGCCCGAGCATCAGGCCAACCATCAGAATCATCCGATCGGGGAGCTCCAAAAGCCATCAGTCACCTTACCGTCTCTTTCACCAGTCCCACGGATTTTGGCTCCAGCGGCGGTAATAGCGGCCCTCTACCACACCAACATACTTTGGATATTAATTGTTTCGTGCATCCCTGTCATGGCGTTTGTAGTTTCCGACTATCATTCGATAGCAATGAACCCGCTGAATGGCCACTGAATTACGGGCAGAGTTCATGCCCGCATTTGGCCAGTGGATACTGTTTTAGTTGCATGGGTCATTATGCCCCTTTACTCAATGCACGCTCCCAACCATACCCATCGCTGGATCTCCCTGATATTCAATTTCAATGCAATTCCAGAGAAGTATCTGAGCCACAGCCTTACGGCATTGACGTGAACAGAGACAATAGCTGCCACTCTGTAGACAGGGTTCCCTCAGAATCAATGAGAGCAGGAGACCCCTTTACAACTGATGCTAACCGGCAAAAAACCTGTAAAGTGATAGTGATTTGGGAGGATGGACAGCCGCGACCATGCGGAAAGATCTGCAGGAGTGCTCAAATCCTTTCGGTTCACAAAAGCAGATACCATACCGGACAAAAAACCTGTGAAGTGTCAGTGATCGGCGAGGATGGCAAGCCGCGACCATGCGGAAAGATCTGCAGGAATGGTCAAGTCTTGACGGATCACAAAAGAAATGAACACAGCGGGCAACAAACCTGTGGCGTAACCGTGATCGGGAAGGATGGCCAACAGCGACCATGCAGGACAACCTGCAAAAATGCTAAAGCTTTATCAAATCACAAAACCAGAATCCACAGCAGGCAAAAAGCCTGTGACGTGAACGTGGTCGGAGAGGATGGTCAGCAGCAACCATGCGGGAAACTATGCCAAAATAATGGAGACCTGATTAATCACAAAAGGAATGTCCACAGCGGGCGACGAACCTGTGACGTAGCCGTGGTCGAGGAGTCCGGCCAGCTGCGGCCATGCGGAACGGTCTGTAAAAGTGCCAAGTCCCTGTCGAACCACAAAAGAAACGTCCACAGCGGGCAACGGACCTGCCAAGTAACCGTGGTCGGGGAGGATGGTCGGCAGCGATCATGCGGAAAGGTCTGCAAGGGTGTTCAAGCCCTCTACAATCACAAAACAAGAGACCACAGTAAGCAAAAAACCTGTAATATAACCTTAGCTGGGGAAAAGGCTCAGCAGCGACCATACGGGAAGATCTGTAAGAATGCCAGGGCCCTGACAGATCACAAAAGCAGCGACCACCGCGGGCAACAAACCTGTGACGTGACCTTGGTCGGGAAAGATGATCAGCCGCGGCCATGCAGAAAGCAGTGCATTGATGCACAAGTCCTATGGGATCGCAAAAGAGCACATCGAAAACGCAAGTCCAGTGATTTGGACCGGAACGATAACTCCAGTCCTCAAGAAGGAAGAGTGAATAAGAAACGACTGATCTGACACCGGCCCTTTCATGAGATCTCCCTCCCAAAAGACAACGATCGTTTAAATAGTGCAGCAACACTTCATTGGTTTTTGAAAGAAAACGCCCTTATTTTCTTGGTCTATCCTTACTCCCTGTCAACCAGAAGGCAAGGATAGAATTATTAAACTTTCCCTCTTTTCGACTTCGATGTTGTTGCTACTGTTGTCACTACTTGCGTCATCTGTTGTCTGTCAGGCCGAACTATTTACAGAACGCTTTCTTGACGAGTTCGAACAGAAAACGGGGTCTCCAAACCAAAGCTTTTCTATAAAGCGAGACCGGCATACACTGTCAGACAGTCCAACATATATTGCCGACACAAACGGTTATGCAGGATTAGATTCGCCACCAGACAACAAACGAAAAAGATCTTGTGGTTGCAACACAAAAACACCCCTTATTGAATCGGTTTCGTGGCAATGGCTTCAAGTCACTCACCTGCTGATTGGTTACCAACTGATCCTGACTACCAGAGACGCCCCTCTGGGCACAACCTCATATCCATGGCTTCCCATAGGAGTGGTTGTCGCTATCGGTTGGCTTTTGAAAAGCGATTGGAAACCCGATTCACCGCTATTTGACTCGATTGAACGACTCAACCTGATTCAACAACAGGGGGCGAGCCAGAATCACCCGTTGGAGGTCATCGCTACTATGCCAGCCCCTGAACAAGGCCAACCACAATACCAGTTACCAGAATCATCGGGGCAGCAGGCCCCGGAAGCCACCTACCGCCCTATAGGCTATTTCACTCGTCTCTTGTATTCTGACCCTGATGACGGCAACGAAGGCCCTCAACCAAACCTGCATACTTTGGGTTTAGATTGTTTTGTCCATCCCTGTCATGGTGTTTGTAGTTTCCGACCACCATCCGGTAGCGGAGAGTCTGCTGAACTGCACTGTGAGCGGTCTGATGCTTCGATAAAAACTCCAGAGTCGATGCCAGAAATAGAAACCGCTCAGTCAGGAACTCCCGGACAAAGCTCATGCCCCCATTTAGCCGATGAACATTGCTTTAATTGCGTAAGCCATTTTGATCCTGCAAAAGCTTCACAGTCCCGGGAAAAATCACTGTTTGCATTATTGAGTGAACTCACTGACGAACAATTCCCGTACCATTACGACCAACTATTTGAGTCAGAGCCGGATGACAGTACTGGAAATCCGGCCAATAGCTGCAATTATATAGACGAGTTCGCCGCAGGCGGGGTCGCCAGTACGCCGGAGAATACGTTTTCCACCGCCAATGGTTTTGAGTTCATTCATGGGCCACTCGATTCATGTAGTCTTCTCGAAGAAGCGGGTTTTTCCCCTACGCCAATAAACACACTCACCTCAGTGAAAACTTCAGAAACACAATCAATAACCACTGAGTCACATCAATCAGATCAGTGCCAACCTTCTCTTTTCCAGACAAGTGCATCAGAAACTCTGTCGGAGCACAAAAACAACACCAGAGAAAGCGTCTGTGATGTAACCGTAGTCGGGAGGGAAGGCCGGCAGCCATGCGGGGTGCGCTGCAGGAACCCTCAATCACTTTCATCTCACAAGAGTAGATATCACACCGGGCAAAAAATCTGTGACTTAACCGTGATCGGGAAGTATGGCAAGCAGCAGCGATGCGGGCTGCTTTGCGAGAATGCCAGAATTCTGACGGATCACAAAAGAAAAGAGCACAGCGGGAAACAAACCTGTGACCGGGTCGTGATCGCGAAGAATGGCCAGACGCGTTCATGCGGGAAAATCTTCAAGAATGCTCAATCTCTATCCTCTCACAAAACCAAATACCACCCAGGGCAACGAACCTGTAAAACGATCGTGTTCTGGAAGAATGGCCAGCCGCGTCGATGCGGGATGGTCTGTTGGGGTGCCAAAACCTCGTCGGAGCACAAAAAAACACATCGGGAACGCAAGCCTGATCATACAGATCAGGACGATGACCTTTAACCTTGAGAATGTAAAGTGAATATGTCCGGGCCCAACCAGGGATTTATCAGCGCTTCGATGGGTTTCCAGAAAAAAACGCTCTTATTTTCTTGGTCTATCCTTCCTCTCTGTCAACAAGAATACAGGGATAAAATCATTAAACGCTCTCTCTTTGCGACACTACTGTTGTTGCTAGTGTTATTGCTATTGTTGTCTCTGCAGTTGTTGTCTGTCGCCTGTATGGCCGAATCATTGACAGAACCTTTTATTATCGAGCTTGAACAAACAAACCAGAGCTTTTCTATAAAACGTGACCTGCGTGTACTACCAGATAACCCGTCAGACATTACCCACACAGAAGACTACGCAGAATTAGATTCAACGCCCGATGACAAACGCCATAGTACGGGTGGAAACAAGGCAAGAACGACTATTATTGTGTCGATTTCGTGGCAATGGCTTTACGTCACTCAGCTGCTGGCTGGTTACGAACTGATCCTGAAAACCAAAGATGTCCCTCTATTCCCGGCTCCCTACTCATGGGTACCTGTAGAAGCGGTTGTTGCTGTCGGCTGGTTTTTAAGAAGTTACCGGAACTCCGATTCACCGCTGTTTAACCTGATTGAACATCAAGAGGCAACATCTATGCTGAAACAGAGGGATTTCCCATTAACAACTATCACAATGATGACGGGTTCAGGAGATAACCAACAACACGAGCCATCAGAATCATCCGGCCAGAGAACCACGCAAACCACCACTTGCCACAGGCGCTCTTTCACCAACCTCTTTTATTCTGGCTTCGGCGGCTATTCTGGCTCCGGCGGCGGCAGCCCTCTACAGCACTCACATACTTTAGGTTTAAATTGTTTTGTCCATCCCTGTCATGGCGCTTGTCAATTTGGACCACCATACGACGGATCAGGGTCGGCTGAATGGTCTCCGGATAGCATAGAACACTCGTACACTCATTTCACGAATGGACCAAGCTATGATTGCATAGGCCATGCTGGCCCTTTAAAAGCTGAACAGCCCGAAGAATATTGGATTTCCAAAATATTGGATGATTTTTTTGAAAGTGCTCCCCCATACCATCACGACCAACTGTCTGGACCACATCCTCATGATATTAATCGTGACCCGTCCAATAACTTAAACTGTACAGGCTCGATAAGTGCAGGGGCCGCGCATACAATTGCCCCTTCCGGGCCACTCAATCATTGCCCGCCAGCGTTCCGGAACTTGCCTTTCAACAACACTGATGATTTTGGGTTCATTAATGAGCCAGCCGATCCATGCAGGTATCCCGAAGAAATCGAGCTCTCCTTAATGCCTCTCCCCCCCTTTTCCTTAATGGGAACCTCAGAAACACAACAAACAACTTCCGAATCACCTCAATTGGGCCAGCGACAACTTCACCCTTCACAAGCGGGCACAGCAAAGCCCCTCCCGGATCACAGAATCAGGGATCACTCCGGGTACCTTACCTGCTACGAAACCGTGGTCGGTGATGACGGCCAGTCGCGGCCATGTGGAAAAGTCTGCAAGAATCACAAAATACTGTCAGCTCACAAATACAACTATCACTCCGGGCAAAGAACCTGTGAAACAACAGTGGTTGGGGAAGGTGGCCAGCAGCGGCCATGCGGGAAGGTCTGCCAGAATAGTCAGGCACTTTCGTCTCACAAAGTCAGAGCACACACCGGAGAACGATCCTGTGAGGTGATAGTGACCGGGGAGGATGGTCAGCCTCGGCCATGCGGGAAGATTTACAAGAATGCTGCAGCCCTGTCGAGTCACAAAAGCGGAAAACACACCAGGCAAAAAACCTGTTTCGTGACCATGATCGGGTGGGATGGTCAACCGCGGCCATGCGGAAGAATCTGCAAGAATGCTCAAACTCTGGCGAGTCACAAAAACCTATATCATAGTGGACAAAAAACCTGCGACATGACCCTGATCGCGGAGGATGGCCGGCCGCAGCCATGTGGGAAAGTCTTCATGAATGGCCAATCTCTGTCGGACCACAAGAGAGTGCATCACAGCGAGCAAAAAACCTGTGACTCAGCCGTGGTCGGAGAGGATGGCCAGCTGCGACCATGCGGAAAACTCTTCAAGAGCTCTAAAAACCTTTCGGCACACAAAAGAAGTCATCGAAAGCGCAAGCCCGTGGATGAGACCCCGGGTAATCCAACCTCAGAAAGGCCAAGTGAATAAGTAGCGATTCATCTGACGCCCACCCTTTTATGAAGGTTAGGCGGTTTTTCCAGAACGACTCAGGACTACCAAAAGACATTGCTCGTTTAAATGGACTTGGCAAAACTTCAGTCATTAACTGACGGTGGTTAATGCCAGAAAAAAAAGCAGATGGGCACAGCCTTTGGTATTTTTTTGCCCTGTGCAAAGCTTTGGTTTTTAACAGAAGGTTTCTGACAGAAAAACTCTCTTATTGTTTGGTCTATCCTTCCTCTCTACCAACTAGAATGCATGTGTAGAATTATTAAACGCTCACTCTTGTCTGCAATGCTGGTACTGACACTGCCTGTCGCCTGTCAAGCTCAACCTTTGACAGAATGCTGTATTGTCGAATTTGGACGAAATGCAGTTTTTCCAAACCAGAGCTTTCGTATAAAGCTTGACCATCTCAGACGTTCGGATAATCCGTCGAACATTGCCGAAACAAACAGTTATGCAAGTTCAGATTTTCTAGCTGATAACAAACAAAAGATACATGGCTGTTACAGTGTCCCTCCCGCCCTTATTGAGTCGATTTCGTGGCAATTGCTTTATGCCTCCACCCTGCTGGTTGATTACGAACTGATCCTGAACACCAAACATACCCCCGTAAGCTCCACTCCTTATCCCGGGTTGCCTGTAGAAGTGTTTGTCGCTGTCAGTTGGCTTTTAAAAAACTATTGGAACTCTGATTCACCGCTTTTTACCCTCACTGAACAACAAGAGGTGGGACAGGATCACCCGTCTGCGGCCATCACTACAATGCTTGGCTCAGGCCATAAACAACCACACCAGCCATCTGAATCATCCAGCCAAAAAGCCCCGGGAACATCCACCCACTGTATAGGCTCATTCACTGGCTCCCTGAGTACTAACTATGGCGACGATAACAGCGGTCCTCAACGACACCTGCATACTTTGGGTTTAAATTGTTTTGTCTATCCCTGTCGTGGCGTTTGTAAACTCAGAAAATCATCCGATAACACAGCACCCTCTGAATGGTCGCTGAACTTCGTAGAAAGTTCGACAGGCCACACAGGAGCACTACATGATCAAAGCTCATGCCCCCATTTAGCCAATGGACAGTGCTTTAGTTGCATAGTTCATGCTGATACCGTTAACGCTACGCTCATGATGAGTGCCGGAACAACCTATACAACCAATCTTGCCGAGCCACTCAATGATGATGCTTTAATGCTCTGGAATTTGCCTTTCAACGCTGATGACTTGATGACCACTGGCAGGCCACTCGATCTGGGTGGTAGTCTCAAAGAAGTCGGGATTCCCGTTACCCATTCAAAAACGCAGCAAAACGCCACGGAGTCATCCCGATTGGCTCAGAGCGAACCTTATCTTTCCCGGACAGTCACAACACAAGCGCAGCCGAATAACAAAAACATATACGACAAAAAACATATAATATGCAACATAACATTGGTCGGGAAAGATGGTCAGCAGCAACCATGCGGGAGGGCCTTCAGCAATGCTCAATCCCTGTCATGTCACAAAAGCAAATACCACACCGGGAAAAAAACCTGTAACGTGACCGTGGTTGGGAAGGATGACCAGCAGCGACCATGCGGAATTGTCTTTAGGAATGCTTGCGCTCTGGGGAATCACAAAAGAAGCTTCCATCGCAGGCAACAAAAATGTAACAGGACAGTAATCGGGGAGGATGGCCAGCAGAGGCCATGCGGGACTGTCTGCAAGAACCTTAAAGGCTTGACGGACCACAAAAGAAGATACCACAGCGGGCAACAAACCTGTAACGTGACTGTGATCGGGAAGGATGGCCAGCAACAGTCATGCGGTAGGGTCTACAAGAATATTGAGGTTCTTTCGGTTCACAAAAGCTCATGCCACAGCGGGCAAAGAACCTGTGACGTAACAGTGACCGGAGAGGATGGCCAGGGGCGACCATGTGGAATGGTCTGCAAGAATGTTAACGCCCTATGGGAACACAAAAGAAAAGAGCACACCGGGCAACAAACCTGTGACATAACCTTAGTCTGGGAGAATGGCCAGCCACGGCCATGCGGAACGATCTGGAAGTGTGCCAGAGCTCTGACGGATCATAAAAGAAGAGCTCACAGCGGACAAAGAACCTGTGCCATAACCGTGGTCGGCAAGGATAACCAGCCGCGGCCATGTGGGAAGATCTGCAAAAGCGCCAGAACCCTGACGGATCACAAAAGAAAAGCCCACACCTGGCAACAAGCCTGTGACGTGACTTTAGTCGGGAAGGATGGCCTTCAGCAGCAATGTGGCAAGTTCTGCAAGGATGCTCAAGCCCTCTCGAATCACAAAAGCAAAGTCCACAGCGGACAACAAACCTGTGCCATAACATTGGTCGGAAAGGATGGCCAGCAGCGGCCGTGCCAGAAGGTCTGCAAGAATATTCAAGCTCTGGAAGATCACAAAAGAAGACATCGAAAGCGCAAGCTCGTTGACAGGGAGCAGTACGATGACAAAGAACCTCAATAAAGTAAATAAGAACGATCTGATCTGCCCTCCCCTTCATTAAGGCTTAACGGCTTTACCTGAGTGGCCCGGGGATTTCAAAAAACACACTTATTTTCTTGATCTATCCTTCCTCTCTGTATATCAGGACGCAAGGATAGAATGATTAAACACTCACTCTTTGCGGTAACATTGTTGCTGCCATTGTTGTTTTTTGTCGTCTGTCGGGCCGAACCGTGGACAGGACGTTTTACTGTCGAATTTGAAGGGAAAACAGGCTATCCAAACCAAAGCTTATCTACAAAGCCTGATCAGCAAAGATTGCCAGACAACCCATCAGACATTGCCGATACAAACGACTATGCAGAATCAGATTCGCTGCCTGATGACAAACCATCAGGAACTGGCGGTTACCGGGCAAAAACGACCATTCTTAAGTCGTTTTCGTGGCAATGGCTCCACGCCACCCCCCTCCTGCTGGGTTACGAACCAATCCTGACTACCGGAGACGTCTCTCTGCGCGCCACCTCATATTCATGGTTCCCTCTGGAAATGTTTGTTGCTCTCGGTCGGTTTTCAGAAAGCTACTGGAATCCTGATTCAACGTCGTTTAGCCCAATCGAACAAAAAGAACCGAATCAGGATCACCCGTTTGCCACCCTCATCGTAACGTTTAGTTCTGGACAAGACCAACAATCAGGCCAGCCATCAGAATCATCGGGGCAGCAACTCCCGGGTGCCATCAGCCACCACACAGGCAATTTCATCAGCCTCTTGCATTTTGACTCTGACGACGGTAGCGAGAGCCCTCAACAACTCCTTCATACTTTGGGTTTAAATTGTTTCGTCCATCCCTGTCATGGCTTTTGTCAATTACGGCTAATATCCGATAACAGAGGGCCCGCTGAATGGCCGCAGAATTACACAGAAAGCCTGTGGCCCCATTTGTCTGATGGAGAATACTTCAATAGCGAAGGTCATTTTTATCCTGTAAACACGATACAACCAATGAGTGCGGGAGCCCACTATTCAGCGCCCCCTGCCGAGCCTCTCAACCTGCATCATTTTTCCAAAGAAGGCGGGCTTTTCTTTTCGCTTCCCCATTCAGAAATACAACAACAAACCTATAAACCATCCCAATCGGGTCAGAGTCAAGCTCATCTTTTCCGGGAAGGTTCAATAGCAGCCCTGTCCGATCACAAAAGCGAATACCACACTAAACAACACATTTGTGACATGACAGTAGTAGGGGAAGATGGCCGGCAGCGACCATGCGCTGAGGTCTGCAAGAATGCTGATGCCCTGAGGGGTCACAAAAGAAAAAAACACAGCGGGCAACAAACCTGCGACGTGGCAGAAATTGGGGAGGATGGTCAGCCACGGCCATGCGGGAAAGTTTACAAGAATGCCGGAGTACTTTCAGCTCACAAGAGCATATACCACAGCGGGCCGAAAACCTGTCAAGTAAAAGTGATTGGGGAGGATGGCCGGCAGCGGCCATGCGGGATGATCTGCATCAATGCTAAAACCTTGTTGGAACACAAGAGAAGAAACCACATGGTGCAACAAACCTGTGACCTGACCGTAATCGATGAGGATGGCCAGCTGCGGCGATGCGGTATGGTCTGGAAGAATGGTCAATCCCTGCGATATCACATAAGAAAAGACCACACCGGGCAACAAACCTGTGACACGACAATGATCGGGGAGGATGGCCAGCAGCAGCTATGCGGTATGGTTTGCAAGAATGCTCAAGCTCTGATCTATCACAAAAGAAAACTCCACACTGGGCAACGGACCTGTGACGTGGTGACCGTGCCCGGAGAGGATGGCCAACGGCAGACATGTGGGATGATTTGCAGCAGCGCCAAAGCCCTTTCGGATCACAAAAGAAAAAATCACAGCGGACAACGAACCTGTAACGTGACTGTGGTCGGGGAGAATGGTCTGCATCAATCGTGCGGGAAGGTCTGCAAGAATGTCAATGCCCTGACAGGCCACATAAGAAAAGTCCACAGGGGGCAACAAAGCTGCTTCGCAATAATGGTCGGGGAAGATGGTCAGCAGCGCTCATGCGGGAGGGTCTTCAAAAATCCTCAGGCCCTCTCAGATCACAAAAGAAGATACCACACCGGACAACAAAACTGTGACGCGAGGGTGGTCGGAGAGGATGGCCAGCAGCGACCATGCGGCAAGGTGTGCAAGAATGCCAAGGCCCTGACGGAACATAAAATAAGACATCGAAAGCGCAAGCCCGTTGAATCGCAGCAGGAGGATGGCCTTGGTCCTCAAAAAAGTAAAGCGTACAAGTAAGGATCTGATCTCTTTGACATCCTCCCCCACTGATTCAAGAAATCAGTGGGGGATTCCCATGGGGGCGC
>NZ_JAHHPS010000677.1:0-1794 GCF_024606275.1 Endozoicomonas sp. SESOKO4
TAGCGCTTCAAAGAGTATCTGGATGCCTTCTTTGGTGATGTCATGGGTTTTTAGTCCAAGGCAGGCTTCAAGCAGTCGTTTTAACGATTGAGAGGAATGCTCTTTGCCGAGTTTATGCAGAGCGCTCAACGAGGGAAACAGGTTGAATACTGCTTCGGCATGACTCGCGTCCAGAAAACGCAGCTGATCTTCCTTTGTCAGGGGTTGCAGGATTTCCCAGTAGAGTCTTTTCATGTAGTCGTGTTTCAAGACTCCCGATAATGGTTGTAACCGGGCCGAGTACTGATCCCATAAGCTTTTATCCGGCAATGACTTCAGCCGCTTGACAAAGTAGACAAAACGCGCCCTCAATTCATTGGAAGAAAACAGAATCATTGACTTATTTAACAGGTGCAAAGGCACAGCTTTACCCGAGTAACGCCACAAAAAATCCCGGTCCTGTCGATTAGCCCGGAGGTAGTGCTCGATACCTTTTCCCCCATAAGAAGACAGAAGCTTTATTAATGATTCCAGCATCGGAACGGCTTGAGTCTTTTCAAGGAGTTGGTGAAATTGCTTTAAAGCAGCCCAGTTCAGTGACCAGTCAGGCTTAGAGGTGGAAAGGTAAAGTGCAACTGTTTTTGTCTGGAGATTGTATTTGTCGTCCTCTTCATCCTCTAAGTCGCTATCATTTTCAGTAAATTCTGTAAAAAGCCACTGTTTCAGTTGTGTTTCCTGGTGTTGCAGCACCTCAGTAGCAGGTAGCCCTTCTGACTTCCAGAGTCTGGTTATAATTTCCAGAAGCAGATCACTGGATGCCCCACCGCAACGTGTCCAGCCCATCACTTTTTTCACTGTCTCGTGTTTGGGCAGTCCCCGGCCATGATTTACGGACGAGAAAGCGCGGAACCGCTCCATACTGAACTTGCCATCCTCGTCTTTCCATTCCGGCCAGCTCAGCACCTCTTTGACCTGCTTATATTTGAGCACGCCCTGACCGTTATTTATAGAAGAAAAGGCGCGGAACAACTTCATATTGAACTCACCATTTTTGTTTTTCCATTCCGGCCAGCCCAGCACCTCTTTCACTACCTCATGTTTGAGCTTGCCTTTGCTGCTATTCATCATGGACGAAAAGGCGCGAAAACGCTCCATATTGAACTCTCCATCCTCGTCTTGCCATTCCGGCCAGCCCAGTACCTCTTTCACTCTCTCGTGTCTTAGTATGCCTTTGTTATGATTCATGGACGAGAAAGATCGGAACCGCTCTATACTGAACTCACCATCCTTGTCTTTCCATTCCGGCCAGCCCATCATCTCTTTTACTTCTATATGCCGGGGCGTGCCTTTGCTATTATTCATGGAGGAAAAACAGCGGAGCAGCTCCATACTGAAATCACCATCATTGTTTTTCCATTCCGGCCAGTTCAGCACTGTTTTCACTTCCTCATGTTTTAGCAAGCCTCTGCAATTATTCATGGACGAGAAAGCGCGGAACAGTTCAATATTGAACTCGCCATCCTTGTCTTTCCATTCCAGCCAGCTCAGCACTTCTTTCACTTCCTCATGTTTGGGCATGCCTTTGCTACTATTCATGGAAGAGAAAGCGCGGAAAAGCTCCATACCAAACTTGCCATCCTTATCTTTCCATTCCGGCCAGCCCAGCACCTCCTTCACGTCGTCGTGTTTGAGTGTGCCTCTGCCACTGTTCATGGACGAGAATGCGCGAAACAGCAATATATTGAACTCGTTATCCTTGTCTTTCCATTCCGGCCAGCCCAGCACTTCTTTCACATCCTCATGGTTGAGCATGCC
>NZ_JAHHPS010000678.1:0-1310 GCF_024606275.1 Endozoicomonas sp. SESOKO4
GTGGATGTTGAGTTTGCTATCGATCATCAGGGTCGCCTGTTCCTGCTGCAGGTGCGCCCTGTAACCAGACTCTCTGGCGGCATGGATTTTGCCATGTTTATACCCGAAGAGACTCTTGCCATTGGTGAGGGGATCAGTGAAGGCTATTGCACCGGATCCATCTGGTTGGCCAAAAATCGAGAAGCAGGCAGTATGCCAGAGGGTGCCATTGTCTTGGCTCACCACGTTGAAGAGTGGATGCTTGAGCCTGAGTTCCTGAGGTGGGCAGGAGGTTTTGTCCTGGCCGAAGCAGGATTTAATGATCATGCCGCGATCCTGATGAGACAGGAAGAAAAAACCCTGATGCTGGCCGGTGAACAGTTTGCGGCCTTGGCCACTCAGGATGGCCAACAGGCAACACTGGCCTGCGCCCGCTTCAACGGTAAGCCCGGTGCCTTTATTGTTGCCGGTGATCTTACCGGGAAACTGGTCAGGCACATAAGCCTGTCTTCTGCGGTTTCTGATGTTCCGTTAGCTAAAGCCCTCCCGTCACGGGATGATTTGTCTCCCCCTGAAGCCACATTCCATCACGTCGCCAGTGGTTTTCAATGGCTCACCGATCAAAATGCCCGTCTGTTGGCACTTTTTGGCCCCGGCGGTGGACTGGATTGTCTGGCAAACCCGATAAAACTGAGCATGTCATCACAACGATCAAAGCTACTGGCTGGGATCGAGGATAGCGTTAATCTTCTGATTTATGGGGCTCAGGCAATGTTGGAGGGTTACCTGGCTTTCTTGCGGCTGGCGAGCAGAAGGCGTTCACCCCAGGTCAAGCTATTTCGAAGAGAATTACCAGTACTGAACAACCGGCTAGAGATGCTGAAAGAAACCGTACGATCCGGGTTAGAAAGTATCATTCTGCCAATGCAGACCGCTGAAAAAGGGCTGATATTTCAGGGAGCGTTCTGTCAGTGGGTGACCGCCTGCCATCAGTTACAATCCTCTCTTCAGGCACTCCACTTCCGTGAGGCTGAGCAGGTCCGTAGTGTTCATGACTTGATTTTTGCCCTGCATAAGCGTTTTGTGGAGGCACTGGCACCGGTCACTCTGGCCTCGGGTCAGGGGCAGTTTTTTCAGGAAAAGAAGATCACCTACGTTGATTGCACGACCCCGGGTGCTAAGGGTGAAAAAGCATCACTATTGACGCCATCCGGCAAAGCATGCATGCAAGCATTAGAGCTCTCAGGGACTGTCGTCAGTATGGATGATGCCTTGATGGTTAACCTGGAATTGGGCAATCACGTTGGCCTCGTCGAATTACTTGAACAGGC
>NZ_JAHHPS010000679.1:0-1869 GCF_024606275.1 Endozoicomonas sp. SESOKO4
CGTATTGATACAGGCGCAAAAACGTCTTCTATCAATGCCACAGAGATTAAATATTTCACCAAGAATGGTGAAAAGTGGGTTCGCTTCAAGGTTGTCAATGATGGCAAAAGCCAGACCTTTGAGCGCAAGGTTCATCGTGAAGTTTCAATCAAACGACATGGCGGTCTGGCAAACCAGGACCGAGTCACTGTCTTTATTCCCATTACATTGGGACAGATCTCGAAGAATGTTGAATTTACTCTGGCCAACCGCACCGGCTTCGAATACCCAATCCTTATTGGTGAAAGACTCCTGAGCAATACGGCTCTGGTTGATGTTGCCCGGCAAAATATTGCCGAAACAAAAAAGTGAGGTTTTGAATGAAAGGACGTTTTCAACTCAGTCTGGCGGTGGTCATTTTGATCACAGCAGGTCTGGGCCTGACTTTATACAAACACTTTGCCCTGGGGTTCCCCTTAACCCGGGGAGAAACCACCACCGTCTGGAGTGTTGAGGCTGAGATACAATTCAAGGCTGACGGTGGACCTGCCAAGGCATCCCTGACCCTGCCCGATCAGCAATCCGGTTTTCGTATTCTAAATGAGTCTTTTGCTTCTCCGGGCTATGGCATTAACCAATATGATGAGGAAGGGCAACGTCGCGCAGAGTGGAGCATCCGCAAGGCCAGCGGTAAACAGAGCCTGTTTTACAAGGTGAGCCTGCATCCGGACCGACAGCTGGTGGAACCTTTGGCTCCTCCTGTTGAAGAGGACGACGACACACTAAAAGCTAAACCTTCACTGCCAGAACCCTACCAGACCGCCGCAGACTCATTACTGGAACAGGTGAAAGAACGATCCGCTGATAGTCGAAGTTTTACAGGCACGCTGATCAAGGAATTTATAGCCCAACAGCCCAGCCAGAATACCAACATGCTCTTGAGCATGATTGATAGCCGTGCTGAACTCACCAATCTGCTGATCGAGATGCTCTCCATGGCCGATATTCCGGCCCGGGTTGTTCGAGGCCTTTACCTTGAAGACGGCAGGCGTCGTCAGCCCATAGTAGAGATGCTGGAAGTCTATACCAATGACGGTTGGGTACTCTTTGATCCTGAAACCGGTGTATCCGGCAACCCGGAAAACTTCTTCCTCTGGCAACGCGGTGGCAAATCCTTGCTGGATGTCATGGGTGGGACAGCGTCCCGGGTCTCCTTTTCTATGATTTCCCAGAACGAGCCCACAAGGGATCTGGCCATTGAAACTTCTCGAGCTGACAATGCAGCCCTGGTCGATTTCTCTATCTACGCCCTGCCCCTGGAAGTTCAAAATGCCTTCAAGAGTATTCTGCTGATTCCCATTGGTACTCTGGTCGTACTGATTATGCGCATCCTGGTCGGCCTGAGAACCTCAGGAACCTTTATGCCCGTCCTGATCTCCGTGGCCTTCCTGGAAACCCAGTTACTACCAGGTCTGATTATCTTTGTCACCATTGTTTCCATCGGCCTCTGGATACGCTCGATATTGAGTCAGCTCAATATGCTCCTTGTCGCGCGATTGGCGGCGGTCATCATCGTCGTTATAGGCATAATGGGAGTTATGAGTGTACTCAGCTGGAAGATGGGGATTACCCAAGCTCTGACCGTCACCTTCTTCCCGATGATTATTCTGGCATGGACCATTGAGAGGATGTCTATCCTCTGGGAAGAAGAAGGCCCGAAAGACGTTCTGATTGAAGGCTCTGGCAGCCTGCTGGTGGCCACTATGAGTTACCTGCTGATGTCCAATCCACTGGTTGAACACCTGACCTATAACTTCCCGGAGCTATTGCTGACCGTACTGGGTCTGACTCTGATGTTAGGCCAATACACCGGCTACCGTCTATTGGAAC
>NZ_JAHHPS010000680.1:0-3683 GCF_024606275.1 Endozoicomonas sp. SESOKO4
CCCGCCAGGTTTCTGCAAGAAACCCGGAAAAAACCTACCTGCCAGAAGCTGAAAACGTCTATTTTAAGCACAATCGATTATGGCAACATAAGGGTCAGTTTGAGTTTATTCCAACTCTGAAAACACCATCCCATATCGGCATTGTATACAGAGGCGATTCGAGACCTCCGGAAACCATCTTCAAAACAGGATTTAATCGAAAATCAGATGATTCGGATTCAATTAACGATAATGACTTCCTTGAAGCTTTGCTGAATACGAAATTGAGCCCCTATCATCTAACATATGGACTATGCATTGGCAACTGCCAATTGGTGAATGACTCACAAAATAACATCATCAATACCAGCCGCAACATTGCGGTCGCAACTTGGTTCCCATGGTTTTCATCGCAGCATGAGACGGACGACTTGCCTGAGCCTTGGGAGGAAGACAGCACCTATGTTTATCAGTGTTATGTCAATACCGGTATCGACATTTGCAAAACAGCTGCAGATCTGACGGGAGGGGGGCTACACACTACTTCTATCACGTCTGCAGAAGAAGTACTCACGACAGGCATACCTCCTGAACATATAGTGAGTTCATGGCCGGTTAAACGAACGGTCTTTGATGCCGGGCGTCATTATATGTACGGTTTAAAAACCAGAATTCAGGAAAAAATAGAAAACCCTCACACTGATCAATGTGTAAAAACATTTACAGAAGCATTTCGGCCACCTTTGGATCCAATACATCGTAACCATTCAATTTCGTTAAGCATAGGCGCACATTTTGGAATAGTTACTGACCAGGAGGATGATGAGCTGTCATGAGGGCATTGCTCATAAGCTACCTGACATGACCTGAGTACCAGGCTGGGATTAGCTCACTCCCTGATACCATCCTCATACAGACTTCGGAATTCCGGCGGGGAAATACCGAAGTCTGCCCTCACGAAAACCAGAACAGTTAATCCTTTGCTTATCATTGTTTAAAAAACATATGCAACAAAGGAACTTTACTGAAATAAAGCAATCTATACCTTCAATCAGACAAGAATTAATTGTTTTGTCCTGAACATGACGTTTATATATTAAGGAGAATCACGATGTCACTCCCTGTTTCCAATCATTGCGCCATAATCCATGGTGGATCTGGCACTGTGCCAGAACAATCCACAAAATTGGACAAGAAAAAACAATGGGGTCGCCGAGAAGTAAGAGAAAACGCCCCCCTCCAAAAAACCAGTAAGAAAAATACGGCTGCAATCCATGGCAAAAAATTCACTGCTATGTCGATAACAGAACGTTTTGTTTTTGCTCTTGGTCTTTTTTCAGGTTTACAGAGTGTGTCTGCAAAAGGCAATGGAAAAAGTGACACGTGCAGTATGGCATCCCCAACAACAGCTGAACTCAACACTTGCCCAAAAGCTGGCTTTTCAGAATGGGTCGCAAAATTACAGGAAACAGGCCGAAAAGATGATGCACAGAAGGCGTGTCTGGCAGATACGTGCTCAGCCCCCAAAGAAACCATCCACAAAAAAAAATCAGCGCCTGAAAGAGAAAGTCAGTCTCAATCCTGTCAGAAACCAACCCTGATGGAACAGATCGGTCCAGCGGACAGAATGACCGGTGTTTATAAAAAATCAGACGAGACCAGTCTGGTCCTTGGTATTAAGAACCCTGAAACAGTTCCTGTCATAAAAAAATATAAAGACCTCGTCCGTATGGAGTCCAAGGCGTTAGAGTTAAAAAAGATTCTGGAACAGACTAACCAATACATCAAAATACACAACAATGATTTCGGAATGCTTGTTTATGATCATAAGCAATTTACTGTTCTAAAAAAGTATGATCTCTTTCCTTTAAGCCCCTGCATGAAAGGCCTGTTTGATGAACTCGACAGCTACGATACGGCATTAAAAGAAATTTTCATGTATCAGAAAGAATCCGGAGATTATCAAGCCTATGCTAAAGAACTGGACGAATTAATAAAAGGACGCAGGACTGTATGTGTAGGCTTATTACGATCATTAAAAAGCAAATTTAATGATTTAGAAAGACAGACATCAACTGCATTAAAAGTTAATAGTGATCGCAAAAAAGAGGATATTCTGCAGCACAGAAAATACATTGATTCCCAGATTAAAAAATCAGAAGCCATTCTTAGCTCTGTAGAAATAAAAAAAATGTTCCGTCAATGCATGAAGGATCGTCAAGATTGCCTCAACGAGCAAAAGTGGACTGAAGCCAGGGAGCTTGCTGAAAGAGTCAGAGCCAGGAGAGAAGCAAACAAGAAAAGCTATGGTATGAAGTTACTTAATTTACTGTCTGTAACTTACTTAGTATCTTGTCTGAGCCTGATAGGTTCTTCGCTTGCATTGATTCCTTTGCCAAGAAAAATAACCCGTTACTTCGCCGCCAGAAAAAAAATAGACACTAGTCGCATATTAGAAAAAATAATCAGAACCGAGAAACTGAAGATGCCAGTGGACATCAAAAAATCTATGGATAAGTGCGACACTGCTGAAGACGCAGCGATTTCAAGCAAGACCAGCATCAAGTTGAATCTGTACCCCAACGACTGGGAACACGTGTCTTTACCAAACTATCATGACTTTAAGCAAATCAGGAAAAATAAGCGACCCAAACAAAATATTGGAGCAATAGCTAAAATCAAGGATATCGTTATGCCAAAAGACGAGCTGCCTGTGAGGCCGTGGAAAGAGGATATACCGATAAACCACCAATGCATCAGGCCAATTTACAAAAGAGGTTTTACCCCATCCGGTAAAGAAACGGATACAAAAAACATCGTTGCCTATGCCTATTTTGATCCTTCATCAGATGCAATCAAAAGTACAATATCCGATGATGCCATTGAAAAAATGCAAAGCATTCATGAAACAGGCCGTTATGCGCCCCATGAAAGAGGCGCTACAGGCTACAAATGCTTTAGATATAAGGATGTGCCATTGTGGGAGTTTAAAGTGGCTGGAGATGAACGGGTATACGGCTTAACGATTCAAGCAAATGAGGAAGGTAGACAAGCGGGTGTTGCTCCCCTGGTTCTATTCGACACGATATTGAATAAGAAATTATAAGCGCCAACCGGCTCTTACATTGCACTTATTGCATTAATCCAGCATACAGTGAGTTACAAATCGAATTCAAATTCACGCTACTTGAAAACTCTATGGCAATTTCTGTCAACTCATCGGATTTGAGCACAAGCGCGTTACTGGCGTTGAATGCCTCCCGCAAGTAGGCATTATTAACAGATGTCTGAAACGCGTCAGGGTTATCAATTGCAGACATCATGGCATAAAGCTCCTCAGGCGAGGATGGATCATAAGCGCCACATCTGTCCCTGACCGTATCGTGAGCCTCAATGGAAGCACCAACCCAACAATACGTTAAGCAGCCGCCTTTCGAGTGCGTCACTTCATACAGGTAATGCGCGAAGGCTTGACGAATCGCCCGCTTGCATATGTCTTTTAAGTCCCGGAAAAGCTTTTGCTCCTCATGTGACAATTCAAGGCGATCAAGAATAGGTCCATATTCGTTTTTGATATCATTCTCATTTTTCTGTTCTTCTTTTTGAAATCGAGATCGCTGATGAGGAGGCAGTGATTTAACGTAGCCTGGAAGAGATGGGTATGGGCTTTAGCTGTCAGCGGCTATACCTGATGGAAAATACAT
>NZ_JAHHPS010000061.1:0-2184 GCF_024606275.1 Endozoicomonas sp. SESOKO4
GAGGTTACCGGTGAATTCCATGGGGCGGTTAGCGTCGGTGCTGATGCCCTGATTGTGGATAAAGCCATCATTTCCCATAGTGATGACATCAGCTCAGCCACTTTTAGTCCCAATAGCCGCTTTGTGGTGACCACCGGTTTAGTGTCACTTGATAGAGGTACCGAAAACATTGCGAAAATCATTGAACTATGGAAAGAAGAGTAACTCCAGTAGCATCCCGGAAAATCTTGGCTATTCTCTGATGCACTACCAATAATGTGATTCACCCATGGCGTTCCTTTATTTTTCCAAAACAAACATTCAACACGGATTGTTCTGGCATTTTCTTACAAACAAGAAGGGCGTGATTGGTATTTTTTTTTCCCCTGCTGGCTATGATAGTTGTGCCGATATGCTATTCCTCAACCCTTATTGACCGTCATCATCCCGATGGGCGCAAGTTTCGGATTGAAATCAACGATGGGAAAACACGCAATAGCACACTGATAGTGACAGGTGGCCAGCCCGCTGGCAATGCCGATTTTTCCGGTGTCGCCAGAGGAGGTTTTTTTTATTTGCCTCCTCCTCCCTGGGGAGGTGGAGGCGGCAGGCCATCGGGATTGTTCGAAATTGACCTGACTATTCTGCAACCCGTCATCAACTGGCTGATGTCCATAGGCAAGAATTCTGTTTCGTTTGAGCAGCAGCCCTCCCCGGCACGTTTGCAAATCACCCGCGTTAATGTCGATGGCTCTGCCAGTGAAGCGGCTATCCCCCTTGACTGGCTCAACTTTCTGGATAGTGAACAGCTGCCCGATGTTGATTTCTGGGACACTCTCCTCCAGCGTGTCGCCAGGACTTGCCCGGCCAGCGAAAGCCTTCAGTGGCAACTTGGCTGTTTCAAACTGCTTCTTGAGCGTACTGTCTTGAAAACCCATCATGGTGATGGCCGACAGGCAGGTAATGAGGATGGTCAACCCTCTGGCAGCAGACCCAATGCAGGATCAAATGACGCAACTAACCAGCACCATCAACAACAGGAGAAGAGAGAAGCACCTGAAAATCGAGAGAGCAAATCACCGGGAGAAGGTAATGGTAGCAGCGGCGATGGCAATAACAGAAAAGACGACAATGGAGAGCAGAGTAAAAATAATGCTTCGACTCAGGACCTTGAGCTACTTGCCAACCAGCTTTTAGCCATCATTGAAAGCGACGATCCCAACGCCGCTTTTAAATTCAGGGAAATGCTGGATAAGCTGAACATGCCTCAGCGTTTGCAGGTTCTGGAAACAAAAGGCACAAACATCAGGGGTAATACTATTACTCCTCTTGAGGCGATATTGGCACTGCCGCGTTCTTCCTATGAGCACACAACACACAACCGATTTATCGAGCAGCTGCTAGCAGCCACTGACAACAACTACCTGATGATTTTGTCTGACGACAGCCACCTGATGAGTGCCTCTGAAACCATAGATGATTACATCGCTATCAATGCTTTCGACGATAATGCACTGCATGTGGATAAAGAAGAACCTGCACACATTATTGATGCAGAGTGCGCGGTATGTAAGGAGCAGTTTGAACGCACGTCAAATATAGTGAAAACGCCCTGCAATCACCTTTATCACGTAGACTGTTTAAAACAGTGGTTAAACAAAAGGCAGCAGGATGCTTCAATTATAAATTGTCCTACATGTCGTATAGAATTAAACGCCTTGAGTAAAAAACTTAACGACTTTAACCAACTATTGAGAAAATACGACGGTTGTCATTCTTTAGCTATTGCAGAAAGAGCAGTTAATGAATGGAATAAAGCAGAAACAGGTTATGAAACCTTGTACCATTTTATCCAATTTTGCCGACATAACAGCCAGGCATCTGATGATTCACAGTTTGTAAAAATCTTGGGACGCCTCGTTCATCTGGTGACAAAAGCCGAGATCCACCATCACGGTCATATCTCAGCCACCTTCAGCGCCAATAGCCGCCGTATGGTGACCGCCAGTGACGACGGCACTGCGAAAATCTATGTTTATCAGTCCGATGGACCCTGGAAGGAAGAGTTCACTATCCACGACGATGGTCCGGTCAAAATTAGCCAGCTTCAGCGCCGATAGTAGTCATGTATTGACCGCCAGTGACGATGGAACAGCAAAAATCTATGTTCGGAAGGAGGATGGTTCATGGCAAGAAGAAATCACT
>NZ_JAHHPS010000681.1:0-1846 GCF_024606275.1 Endozoicomonas sp. SESOKO4
GGCTGGTTGAGTTTGCCATACCTGTTATGAAAGGCAGTAAGAGCAAACCGGCAAGGAACAGAACAAAGGCAGCACATGCCTGCCGTTTGCTGCCTTTCACCCGGGCGTGTTCGTCATCCACTGACTGATCTTTATAGATGATGAACCCAAAGGCTGCCGCCAAAACAATGACCCCAATCTGGGTGAATACATGGGGAAGCAGTAACATGGCTCCTGCTGACAGCACCGCTATCGTCACCCTGGGACGATCCGGACATAATGATTTGCCCATTTTGATAAGGGCATCAGCCACCACAGCGACGGCAAACAGCTTAATGCCCTGAAGCATTCCCATAGCGGCAGGGATGCCGGATATTTCGCTGTAGCCCAGTGCCAGCAGGATCATAATCAGGGCAGAAGGAAGGGTGAAACCCAGAAATGCAGCGATAGCACCCGGCAAGCCGGCACGTTCAAAGCCTATACTCATCCCTACCTGACTGCTGGCCGGTCCGGGCAGCATCTGGCAGAGGGCTACGGTGTCTGCGTAATCTCTTTCGCCAAGCCACTTGCGACGTTCTACAAACTCTTTATGAAAGTAGCCGATGTGGGCTGTGGGTCCTCCGAAGGAGTAGCAACCCAGCATCAGGAAACGCCAGAAGATCTCAAGAATTGAATGTCTCATAAGCCATCCTTATAAATATTGCCCGTTATTGTAAGGTTGGACATATCATTAATCGAATGAAATTGGTGATTGGAAAACCTCTGCGGTAGGGTTCTGTGCAGGTATGATGCCTGTTTTTTCGCAAATGGCGGCTGTCCCATTGAATCTACTGATTGTGAGCAGGGGTTGCAGTTGAGTATGCTTCATAGGGATTAACCATCGGAGTGAACAACAATGGGTCTTGGTGGAATCAGTATCTGGCAGCTATTAATTATTCTGTTGATTGTCGTAATGCTGTTCGGTACGAAAAAGCTGAAGAGTCTGGGCGCCGACCTGGGGGGAGCATTGAAAAGCTTCAAGCAGGCGTTGACCGAAGAAGAGAACGACGCCGCTGTAAAAAAGGCCGCACAGAACGACAGTGCTCAAAAAGAAGTTTCCCATAAAGCCTGATTGTGAGTCTAACTGGTCAGGCACTTGTGAACATATTTCAGCAGGGTTTGTCAGGATTATAAACAAATGTCATCTACCACCGAGAGCAATGACGAGCAGCAGTCGTTGGTTCAACATCTGCTTGAGCTGAGAACCCGTATCCTGCGCAGCATGGTTGTTGTGCTGATTATTTTTGCCGGGCTTTTCTATTTCTCCAGTTCGCTTTATGAATTCTTTTCAGAACCTCTGAGAGTGTTCCTGCCGGAAAACAGCACCATGATCGCAACGGATGTTGCCTCGCCTTTTCTGGCGCCATTCAAACTGACCATGGTATTGGCACTGTTTGCCTCTGTTCCATTTATTCTGCACCAGATATGGGGTTTTATTGCACCAGGGCTATACCAGCATGAGAAAAGGCTGGCAATACCGCTGCTGGTTGCCAGTGTCGTATTGTTTTATACCGGAGTTGCGTTTGCCTACTTCGTGGTCTTTCCGTTGATCTTTGGGTTCTTTACCAGTACCGGCCCTGAGAGTGTCACGGTGATGACCGATATAAACAGTTACCTGAATTTTATTCTGAAACTGTTTTTTGCCTTCGGTATGGCGTTTGAGATTCCTGTCGCCACATTGCTTCTGATCTGGTCTGGAATCTCAACCGTCGAGTCTATGTCCGGTAAGCGTCCTTATATTGTCGTAGGTTGCTTTGTTCTGGGCTTGTTGCTTACACCTCCGTATGTGATTTCCCTGACTCTGCTGGCGGTCCCGATGTGGTTGCTC
>NZ_JAHHPS010000682.1:0-2241 GCF_024606275.1 Endozoicomonas sp. SESOKO4
AGCAGGTTTGAACAGGTATCCGGTTAAGATCGATCTCATCGCCTTTCAGCACGACTTCCTGACAGGCGGCTTTGCTGACCACTTTGGGCCCCATGTTTAACACTTGTTTGAAGACAGGCAACTTTTTCAGAGCATCCCGGAAACCCTTGGGCGGGTCGGGTTCCTTCAAGTAGGCGAGGAGCTGACCTACCTCCTTAAGGGCGCTGACATTATCCTGTCCCATACCAAGAGCGACGCGGCGTTCAGTGCCAAATAGATTGGTCAGTACCGGCATGTCGTAGCCTTTCGGATTTTCGAAAAGCAGTGCCGGTCCTTTCTTGCGAAGGGTACGGTCGCTGATTTCGGTCATTTCCAGGTATGGATCGACTTCGGTCTTGATCCTGACGAGTTCACCCTGCTTTTCCAGTAGCTTGATGAAGTCCCGGAGGTCCCTGTATTTCATTGGATGTGTAGGCTGCAGCTGAAAGAAGATAGGGATAGGGCAGGCCTATCCCCGGAGAATGATGGATTACTTCCGTTTCATAGACTGGAAGAATTCTTCATTGGTCTTGGTGTGCTTCATGCGATCCAACAGGAACTCAATAGCCCCGATTTCGTCCATTGGGTGCAGAATCTTACGCAGAATCCACATGCGCTGGAGTTCTTCTTCGGTCGTCAGGTAGTCTTCGCGACGAGTACCGGACTTGTTGAAGTTGATGGCAGGGAAGACACGCTTTTCCGCGATACGGCGGTCGAGGTTCAGTTCCATGTTACCGGTACCTTTGAACTCCTCGAAGATCACTTCGTCCATCTTGGAGCCCGTGTCCACCAGGGCGGTAGCCATGATGGTCAGGCTGCCACCTTCTTCGATGTTACGGGCAGCGCCAAAGAAACGCTTGGGGCGCTCAAGAGCGTGAGCATCAACACCACCGGTCAAAACTTTACCGGAAGAAGGAATAACCGTGTTGTAAGCACGAGCCAGACGGGTAATGGAGTCCAGCAGGATTACTACGTCTTTCTTGTGTTCAACCAAACGCTTGGCCTTTTCCAGAACCATTTCAGCCACCTGCACGTGGCGTGATGGAGGCTCGTCAAAGGTTGAGGCCACTACTTCACCACGTACGGAGCGGGCCATCTCGGTCACTTCCTCCGGACGCTCATCAATCAACAGAACGATCAGGTGGCATTCAGGGTTATTACGGGTGATATTGGCTGCAATATTTTGCAGCATCAGGGTTTTACCCGCCTTGGGTGGGGAAACGATCAGACCGCGCTGACCTTTACCGATGGGAGCCACCAGGTCGATGATACGACCCGTTAAATCTTCGGTAGAACCATTCCCCATTTCCATGACCAGACGGTCCTGTGGAAACAACGGAGTCAGGTTTTCAAATAGAATCTTGTTACGAGCGTTTTCGGGCTGGTCAAAGTTAATTTCATTGACTTTTAGCAGTGCGAAATAGCGTTCACCTTCCTTAGGGGGGCGAATTTTACCCGCAATGCTATCGCCGGTTCTCAGATTGAATCGACGAATCTGACTGGGTGAAACATAAATATCGTCAGGACCCGCCAGGTAAGAACTGTCGGAAGAACGCAGGAAGCCGAAGCCATCCTGAAGGATCTCAAGAACACCATCGCCATAGATGTCTTCCCCGCTGCGGGCATGGCGCTTCAGGATTGAGAAAATTACGTCCTGCTTCCGGGAACGGGCCAGATTCTCAAGGCCCATCTCATTAGCGATCGCCAGAAGTTCAGGAACAGATTTTTTTTTCAGTTCGGTAAGATGCATAAGAGTTCGCGAACGTTAAATTGAAAGGTAATGGCCGTCGTAGTTGCAGGAAGATCAGATATTATTGAGATTATTATATTCAGCATCGTTTAATATCGATGCCTGCCTAAGCTCATTAAAAAAACGGCTTTCAAGCTTAAACCTGTAAATCTGGAAGGCTAGCTCGAAACAAACGTGGCCGGAGTATTCTCTACTGCTTATCAGAAGGGTCGCCAAGCCTCCAGAAACACACTCAACAGTCATACCTGAAACAAGCAGATCTGATAACTCCTGAATTCACAGTCTATATCCTTTTCTGGAAAATAATCAAGAACTCCTGCCGAGTCAACTTTTCAGAAGCTTTTTGTTGAGAAATATTTCCCGTTGGAGCAAGCATAAAAAAAGCTATTACAAACCTGATTTTTTTTGATTTCCATGAGCCTCATTCTGAGGATGATGGTTGGACAAAAGACTATCTGTGCAGGAGATAACAC
>NZ_JAHHPS010000683.1:0-1017 GCF_024606275.1 Endozoicomonas sp. SESOKO4
CAGCCGTTCGTCTACCCGCGCAACGATCTGGGCTACGGTGGCAATTTCCTGCATATGATGTTTGCTACGCCCTGTGAAGAGTACGAAGTTAATCCAGTTCTGGCTCGTGCCATGGATCGTATCTTCCTGCTGCATGCAGACCATGAACAGAATGCTTCAACATCGACTGTGCGCCTGGCAGGCTCCAGTGGTGCCAACCCATTCGCCTGTATTGCTGCTGGCATTGCAGCTCTGTGGGGGCCGGCTCACGGTGGTGCCAACGAAGCGGTACTGGTTATGCTGAATGAAATCGGTGATGAGAAACACATCGATGAGTTCATTGACCGCGCCAAGGACAAAAACGATCCCTTCCGTCTGATGGGCTTTGGTCACCGCGTCTACAAGAACTTTGACCCACGTGCCAAGGTTATGAAGCAGACCTGTGACGAAGTACTGAGCGAACTGGGCCTGGAAGACGATCCTCTGTTCAAGATCGCCAAGCGTCTGGAAAAGATCGCCCTGGAAGACGAATACTTCGTTTGGAAGAAGCTGTATCCGAACGTGGACTTCTACTCCGGTATCATTCTGAAAGCTCTGGGCATTCCAACAGAGATGTTCACTGTAATCTTTGCAACCGGTCGTACACCGGGCTGGATTGCTCACTGGCATGAAATGATCAGCGGTGAATACCGCATTGGTCGTCCGCGCCAACTTTACACCGGCGAAACTTCCAGAGATTTTATTCCGGTATCTGACCGCTAAGCAGCCTCCTGAAAGCCGGTGCTATTATCGGCTTTCAGACCTCCTCTGTTTCACCTGCCTCAGACTTTTTGTGTCATTTCAACGCCTTTGAAACATGACTGCCACTATTTCCCGGGGGACCAAAAACATCGTTCCGGACTGATTAATCGTAATGCTGGCTGAACCTGTCAAACGGACAAGGGCCAAAACATTCTTTAGATGCTTTCAGTCTCGTCTACTTTTAACCGATATTACCTATGAGTAGCTTAGGGAGTAGTGTCCCGGCATGAACGGCTA
>NZ_JAHHPS010000684.1:0-2001 GCF_024606275.1 Endozoicomonas sp. SESOKO4
CAGAAACCATGTTTAATTGTGCCCATTTTTTTCCACGATCCATCAGCCAGCAGGTCACAGATTATCGCTGTACTAGCAAAAGTGATGATGACCAGATGGCAGCTATCGGCACTGAACCGGGCCGAGCGGGCTCCGGACTCGGTTTGAATGGTAGATGTTACTGCCCATAATCCAGCAGCTGACTGACCATGGATTTCAATAACGAAATTTACAGCATAGAAAATTATCATGTGATGGCCATCAGGGCTAAGCCGGGTCGAGCAGATCGTATTTTTATGAAAAGCGTCCTCTAGTTCCCATGATTCATTGTTCCCCCGACCAGTGATTTTCACCGAATCACCAAAACTGGCAGTCACCACGCGGCGACCATCACCAATGAAGGTGGCTGAAACGAGGTAATTATTATGGGTAATGATGGTTTTTTCTTCCCATGAGCCATCGTCCTCCAGACCATATATTTTCGCTGTAGCATCGTGACCGGCGGTTATCAGATAGCGGCCATCGGGGCTAAAAATGGCTGTTCTGACCCATTCATCATGGGTAATGATGGCTTTTCGTTTCCACGAGCCATCATCCTCCAGACCATAGATTTTCGCTGTTTTATCGCGACTGGCGGTTACCAGATGTTGGCCATCGGGGCTGAAATTGGCTTCGTAGACTCTATCACCATGGGTAATTTCGAGTTTTTCCACTAACTCGAATTTTTTACATAGAGTCATCAGTTTACTGTTGGTGAAAAGTAACTGCGCAGGAAAATGAATATTCTCTTGTTGTTTTATGAGCAACTCAATAGTCTCCTTATTTGCAAACGGCTTCAACCAAGCACGGAGTTGGTGCTCATCTTTTGTATTAATGGTGGTCTTCAGTTGATATTGGTGTGGTGAAGGAAACGAAGGAAAACGGCGATTCCATGCTCTTTCCAGAGCTATATTTTGTTTAACAAGATCGCGAAAATATTTGCATACCTTTGCTAACCGGGTAACCTCTCGTAAACCCAGACAGCGAATAATTTTTGAATGTATTAATTCGGGCAACTCTAAGAATGGGGAGTTATTGTTGTGATACAGAGTAACGTCCCTGCTTTCACTGACACCCGTTGCTGCTTCGTCCAGCTGAGTTTGTTCAAATGTTCGCGAGAGCGGTTCGTGTATGCTGAAATTGCTCTTAATAGGGTTCATCCCTGATTTCTCCGTAGCTCCAAATTCAGTATTTATGCTCGCTTGGAAAGGACATTTAAAATGGATTCGATCTGTTGGAGTCGGTTTTATAACAGAAGTTCAAAAAATATTGAGGTCAGTGGAACTCAGTTAAAGAAGAGCACTGATACGGGAAAATAACAGAGAGAAACTTTTTTATTGAGAGCCCGCTGCAAAAGTTGTAGTCAGGTACTCAACATAATGCTGTTTTTAAATCGGTTATCATCAAAAAGACGCTTAATTGCAGGTTGTTTTAGTGGCTTAAACGTCCATCGGATCATCAATCTTTCCTTTGAGTTCAGTGATTCTCGCCTTGTTATCGTGAGTGACGGTGACCACATTTCGGCTATCGGCACTGAAGTTGGCTGAGGTGACTGAACTCTCGTGTCGAATGACGGCTTTTTCTACCCATGTGCCATCAGCCCACAGGCCATAAATTTTCGCCGTGGAATCTAAACTGGCGGTCGCCACAAGGCAACTATCGGGACTGAAGGTGGCTCCATGGATGCAATCTTCGTGGATGATGGCGGCTTTTTTTACCCAGGATCCATCGGCCTGCAGGCCATAGATTTCTGCAGTTCCGCCAACAAAACCGGTGATCAGCAGATGTCGGCTATCGGCGCTGAAGTTGGCTGAGTACAGCCCATAATCATGATCAATTCTGGTTATTTCTTTCCATGATCCATCGTCATGCAGCTTACAGATTTTCGCTGTGCAATCTAAGCTGGTACTTACAAGGTGGCGGCTGTTGGCGCTGAAATGGACGATTTTGCTCTGGTTTCGAATGGTGGCTTTTTCCATCCAT
>NZ_JAHHPS010000685.1:0-1187 GCF_024606275.1 Endozoicomonas sp. SESOKO4
AAGGTCTGCAAGAATGCTGAATCCTTCTCGTCTCACAAAAGCAAATACCACAGCGGGCAAAAAACCTGTGATATGTCCGTACTGGGGAAGGATGGTCAGCAGCGTGCGTGCGGAGCGGTTTGCAAGCATGCAAGAGCCCTGTTAACTCACAAAAGGCGTCATCGAAAACGCAAGCCTGTTGATGAGGATCAAAAAGTTGACCTCAGTCGCTGATCTGAAACCCGCCTTTTAATGAGCTGATCTATCCTTCCTCCCTATAAATTAGATTACATGGATAGAATGATTAAACACTCACTCATTGTGGCGCGGATTTTTCCGATATTATTGCTGGCTGTCGTTTGTCAGGGCGAACCGCAGAGAGAACGTTTTATTGTTGAGCTTGAACAGAAGACAGTGTTTCCAAATCAGAGCTTTTTTATAAGGCGTGACCAGCATAGATTGCCAGTCAACCCATCAGGCATCGCAGACACATACGGCTATGCAAGACTGGCTTCACCGCCTGATAAAGAACCTGATTACCGAGCAAAAACAACCATCATTGAGTCAATTTCATGGTGTTTGCTTTACGCCAAACAATTGTACGTGGGCTACGAACTGACCCCGACTTCCAAAGACGCCGCTCTGAGCTCTACCCCTTATTCATGGCTACCTGTAGAAATGGTTATCATAATCGGTTGGCTTTTAAAAAACTATTGCCCCCCCTATTCAGCGTCGTTTAACGCGATCGAACAACAGGAAGTGAGTCAGGATCACCCATTTGCCTCCATCACCGTAGTACCTGGCCCCACAAATAACCAACCATCGTACCAGTCATCAGAATCATCGTGGCAGCAAACCCCGAAAACCACCTCCCAACCTTCAGGCTCTTTCACTAGCCTCCACCAGTGTGCTGGCACTGGCGACGGTAAAAGAGGCCCTCAACAACCTCTGCATAGTCTGGGTTTACATTGTTTCGTCCTTCCCTGTCGTGGCATTTGTGCCTTCCGACCCTTATCCGATAACAGAGGGCCCACTGAATGGCTGCTGAATTCAGCAGAAAGTTCGGCAAGCAATCCTACACTCTCAATGAGTGCAGAAGCAGTCTTTACAAATGGTCCTACCGAGCTACTCAAGGATAATGTAACAAAGCAAGGGAATGTGCCTTTCACGGCTGACGACTGGTTAATAGTCAAAGGGTTACTCAATCT
>NZ_JAHHPS010000062.1:0-1280 GCF_024606275.1 Endozoicomonas sp. SESOKO4
GACTTTAATTCACCGACACGGACCAGATGATAGAGTTCTTGTCTGGAGTGAGGGAAATGCTCACAGATATCTTTTTTAACCTCAACACCCAGCTCAGTCAGTTCATGATCAAGAACCTGCTTGACCAGAGCCGTACAGCCACCACAGCCGGTTCCGGCACTGGTTTCAGCCTTTAGTGCGCCCATGTCCATGCAGCCACCGGCCACCGCGTTAACCAGATCACCTTTGCTGACGTCATAGCAGGAACAGATTTGAGCCGTTTCTGGCAGAGCCGCGACACCCAGACCCGTTGCAGCGGAGCCATCGGTCTGAGGCAGGATCAGTTCGGCTGGATTTTCCGGAGGCCGCATATCATTCAACATCATTTGCAGCAGGCTGCCATATTCTTCGGCATCACCGACCAGAACAGCACCCAAAACCTTTTTCTTATTCTTGGAAACCACCAGTTTTTTGTAAACTTCTTTTTCTTCATCAATCAGCTGGTAGCTCAGACAACCTTCGGTATTGCCATGGGCATCACCAATACTGGCAACATCGACGCCCATCAGTTTCAGTTTGGTGCTCATGTCAGCACCGGAAAACTGATTACCGTCCCTGCCTGTCAGTTGATCCACAACCACCTGCCCCATCTGGTAGCCCGGTGCCACCAGACCAAAGATACGACCACTCCAGAGGGCGCACTCACCAATAGCAAAAATGCGTTTATCCGATGTACGACAGTCGTTATCAATAACGATACCGCCACGCTCACCCAGTTCCAGACCGGAACTTTTCGCCAGCTCGTCTCTGGGGCGAATACCTGCTGAAAACAGCACGATATCGGTATTCAGCTGTTCGCCGTCAGCGAACTGCATCTGATGAACAGCGCCTTCACCATCAACAATCTGACGGGTATTTCTGGAAGTATGAATGGTGACCCCCAGACCTTCGATCTTGCGTCTGAGCATGGCACCACCGCCGTCATCCACCTGAACAGCCATCAGACGAGGAGCAAATTCAACCACGTGAGTCTCCAGCCCCAGATCTTTAAGCGCTTTTGCTGCTTCCAGCCCCAGCAGACCTCCGCCAACAACGGCACCGACTCTGCCATTACGGGCAGCTTCCTTAATAGCTTCGAGATCTTCGATGGTGCGATAGACAAAACAGTTTTCACGGTCGTGCCCGGGCACAGGAGGAACAAACGGATAGGAGCCTGTAGCCAGTACCAACTGATCGTACTTTTGAGTAATGCCACTGGCCGTGTTTACTTCACAGGACTTACGATCTATCGATATGATGGC
>NZ_JAHHPS010000686.1:0-4205 GCF_024606275.1 Endozoicomonas sp. SESOKO4
GTTTATTTTATGACAATGAGTGTTGCGGATGCATGTCAAATCTGTTTCGGTTCTTTTAATGAAAAAGATAATGAAGATCTTCGATGTGATAATAAAAAAGTGATTCTTCCGTGCCATGAATCTCATGTTTTTGGAAGAAAATGTATTGCTAAATGGTTTGACCAATCTGAGACTTGTCCTAGTTGTAGGTCTGCAGTGCCGTCATATATTCTTGAGAACATGCCTCGATCATTGCGTGAACGGGTAACCAGAAAATTATCTCAAATTGCTACCTATGCTTTTATTGGTGCTGTTGGCTCTGCTCTTATTGGGGCAACTTTTATTGGTACCTCTGGCATTATTAATATTGCCACTTGTTTGGTTGGGACTGATGATGTTATGACTGTCGGTGTTTTTCAAGATAGTTGTCCCGCAAACTGAATTTTAGGCCGCCTGTTTCAAGCGTGCCTCCGACTCCGGAATTCTCTCCGGGTTCAATGCTACCGCTCCTGCAGGTTGCCAGTTACTGGTTTGCCCTGACCACCGTGAAGGGTTCGCTTCTCGAGCTATGCTGTAAACCCGGTCCCGATGCTCAAGAATCTTTTGATCCCTTTTCTCGTGCCGTTGTACAGGCGTTACAAAGCGGATAGAAGCTTCTGTAAAACAGCAGATTTACGTTTCTTTGAATAGCGAGGCATATTAAACATCCACCACCCACTGTTTAACATTACTGGTTAATCAGTAACCGGGACATTGACAGGCTCAAAGAATAGTACATTGCGTTGAAACTTATTTTCTTTTCTTACAGGCTATCCGGTCGACCATTGACAGTTTCACCTGATCCGCTACAGTGTCCTCACTCCACCTGCATGCCACCTGACGCCCCTCGGGCGGCATTCCCATGACATCAGACAATATTGCGGAGCATACCATGTCAGTTTTGAGAGTCGCTGTGAACGGAGCCAAGGGCAAAATGGGACAAACAGTGGTTGAGTTTGTTCAAAAACACAGCCGTCTGGAACTGGCCGCTACTATCGATCTGGGCGACGATCTGGCCGCGGAAGTGAAAAACAACGCCGCCGATATTGTGGTTGACTTCACCCGTCCGGAAATTCGTATGGAAACCGTGAAGAACACCTTGTTCTCTGGTGCTTCTGCCGTAGTGGGCACCACCGGCTTTACGCCTGACGATCTGGAAACTATTCGTGGCTGGGTCAGGGAAACCGGCAAGGGCTGCTTTATTGCGCCTAATTTCATCGTGGGTAACGTACTCATGCAGCAGTTTGCCAAACAGGCTGCTCGTTATTACGAATACGCTGAGATCATTGAATACCACCACCAGCAAAAAGTGGACTTTCCATCGGGCACGGCCGTAAAAACAGCCGAACTGATGAGCGAAGAGCGCGAGAAATTCAATAGTGGAACTCATGATCAGGTTGCCAACATTGAAGGCTCACGAGGCGGTGATTACAAGGGAATAAAACTTCACGCTATACGTATGCCGGGCTTTGTAGCGTCTCAGGAAGTGATCCTGGGCGACAGTGGTCAATATCTGACCATCCGTCATGATTCCATTGAACGCACGAGCTATATGCCTGGCATTCTTATGGCCAGTGAGTACATTCATGACAAAACTGAACTGGTTTATGGGCTGGAACATATTCTCTGATCAGACAGAATGAAGTGATTAACAGATGACATTATCAAAACCTTCGGTAAAATCAGACTTGTCGGCAGTCTGATTCACGCTTTATGCCCGCTATGAGTATCCTGCAAAAGACAGCCATAGCGAATAAACAACCATGGCGAATAAAATGCGGCAAGAATCGGACTGCAGTATATGCTTACCCTATATGAATCGCAGTAAGAGCTGAACTCTCGACTTGAATACCCAGATCCAGGCAACACCGACAAAAAATGCAGGTAGGACCTGCCAGTTTCTCCTAGAACCGGACGATCCACGTCGATTCGCAGAGCTCTGCGGACAATTCAATCAGCACCTGAAACAAATAGAACAGCGCCTTGGCGTTGATATTCGTTATCGTGGCAACCAGTTCACGGTCAGGGGTGAAGATCGAAATGCCCAGGCGGCTTCTGAGATTCTCAAGCGTCTCTACAGGGAGACCGGAAAAACGGGACACCTGACGGCTGAGACAGTGCACCTCTACCTCCAAGAGTCTGCGGTTGAATGGATCCACGAACCCAGGTCCGACAACCTGATCGCTCTGCGAACCCGCAAGGGTACAGTCACCCCAAGGGGTGAGAACCAGCAGAAATATGTTCGCTCCATCCTTACTCACGATATCAATTTCGGTATTGGCCCGGCGGGCACCGGCAAGACCTATCTGGCTGTTGCAGCCGCCGTCCAGGCCCTGGAAGACGAAGAAATACGTCGAATCCTGTTGGTCAGGCCTGCTGTCGAAGCCGGCGAAAAGCTGGGTTTCCTGCCGGGTGACCTGTCTCAAAAGATCGATCCTTATCTTCGCCCTCTCTACGATGCACTCTATGAAATGCTCGGCTTTGAACGAGTAGACAAGCTGATCGAGAAAAATGTGATCGAAGTTGCACCCCTCGCTTACATGCGTGGTCGCACCCTTAACAACTCATACATTATTCTTGATGAAGCCCAGAACACGACGCCGGAACAGATGAAAATGTTCCTGACCCGTATCGGCTTTGGCTCGACGGCCGTGATTACCGGTGACATTACCCAGGTCGACCTGCCCAGAGGTACCCGCTCTGGTCTGGCTCATGCCATCGATGTTCTCAAAGGTGTGGACGGTATCGGTTTCACCTGGTTTAGCGCTAAAGACGTTGTTCGTCACCCGATTGTCCAGAGAATTGTGCAGGCTTATGATCGCTTTGATCAGGCGAATCAGAACAAGTCTGTTGCAGGGGTACAGTAATGTCTGCGAACGTCCTTGTCGACATTCAAATAGCCAGCGAGAGCCCCAGGCTCCCCTCAGAAGCTGATCTGCACAAATGGGCAGCGGCGGCTATCGGTGATCATCGCAAAGAAGCCGAAATCAGCCTGCGAATTGTTGACAGCGACGAAGGTGCAGAACTCAACCGACAATGGCGTCACAAAGACGGGCCTACCAACGTTCTGTCTTTTCCCTCTGACCTGCCGAAAGCACTCAATCTGCCTCTTTTGGGCGATCTGGTCATCTGCACACCCGTCGTTGAACGTGAAGCAAGGGAACAGAACAAAACCCTTCAGGCACACTGGGCTCATATGATGGTTCATGGCACACTGCACCTGCTGGGTTATGACCACATTAAAGAAGACGAAGCCGGGGCGATGGAATCTCTGGAAACAGCGATTCTCGAGAGCCTGGGTTTTCCTGATCCGTACCAGTCTGAAAAGAGCGGATCATCATCATAGGAGAGGCTGGCCGAATCATGAAGATGTTGCCATGAGAAGGCCTTCACGGTAATACAAGGTAATGAACGACGACACTGCTCCGGGCGACTCGCCCGCCCCGACATGGAAAGACAAACTGGCGGCTCTGTTCACTCAGGACCCTCAAAACCGGAATGAGTTGCTGACTCTGCTCAATGATGCCGGACTCAGGGGCATTATTGACCATGAAGCTCTCAGTATTATCGAGGGAGCTGTTCAGGTAGCCGATATGCAGGCCAGGGAGATCATGATCCCACGCTCGCAGATGGTCTGCGTTGATGAAGATCAGGCGCCCCGGGACTTCCTGCCGAAAGTGATCGAATCAGCCCACTCCCGCTTTCCCGTCATCGGCGATACCAAAGACGAGATTATCGGTATTCTGCTGGCCAAGGATCTGCTTCCGCTGATTCTTCAGAATGGCAAATTCAATATCAAGGACCACCTTCGTCCTGCCACTTTCATCCCTGAAAGCAAACGTCTCAATGTGCTCCTGAAAGAGTTCCGGACCAACCGTAATCACATGGCTATCGTCATTGATGAGTTTGGTGGTGTAGCCGGTCTGGTGACGATTGAAGACGTTCTCGAGCAAATAGTTGGGGACATAGAAGACGAACACGATGTGGAAGAAGACAGTTTCATCAAACCGGTTGAGGAACAGTCCCGTACTTTTATAGTCAAAGCCCTGACCCCCATAGAAGACTTCAACGAACACTTTGAATCCAGCTTCAGCGACGAAGAGTTCGATACCATTGGTGGGATTGTCCTGCGAGAGTTTGGACATATGCCCAAACGGAATGAGTTCGTGGAAATTAACGGCTTCCGA
>NZ_JAHHPS010000687.1:0-5874 GCF_024606275.1 Endozoicomonas sp. SESOKO4
TCCGGCTTTCTTTGCGGCCATGACCTGTTTCTCGGGTCATATAGCTTATTGAATAACAACAAACTTCTCTAGAATCACTTTCCGGAAATTCTCAGGCACCTGATCCCAAACAAAAAGATCGACCCGAAATGGCAGGTTACTTTCTTCCAGCGCTTCCCGAAGTTCAGCTATCGCAATCGCTTGTTCCGGGCCGGAAAAGATCACCATATCAAGATCCGATGCGAAATGGGCCTTGCCAGTGACTCTTGAGCCATAAGCCCAGACTGTGATATCGGGCAAATGTTTTTTTAGCAATGCCTGTAGTAGCATCCGTTCATCGCGCGTCAGGTCAATGGGTTCCGGGGGATGATTGGTAGAACCGTTCATTCCCAGTGTTCTCCGCTCATGGTCTCGTATAGGGCAATCGCATCTTTTATAAAATCACCCATTAAATCAAGTGCTACCTTTGCTTTTTCACCATCATAATCATGAGATGTATCAATACGGCTATCCGCATAGATCAACCATTGCGAAATATCCGACGGCAATAGTCTATTTTCATTGGCAATCCTGAATAGCGGTTTCGGGCTGTTGGGAACGTCGGGTAACCCCAGACTGATTTTCAAATAGCGTTTTAGCACTTTCCAGAGACGGTCATAACAGGTTTCAAATCGCCGGATAACGGATTCCGATACTGCCTCTTGCAGCCAGCCGGGTAATGTGTGATCAAGTGTCTGCTGATGATGGTATTGAGATTCCAGCAATGTTAATGACTGTTTGAACTTTCCGTATTCGATTTTAATGTTGTCAGCCACCGTTGCACTCCCCAGGCAAAACGGCACCATAACGCAAGGCAAAATCCCGAATATTGTGGTAGACCTTTAACAACTCGCTGGCCAGCGGCACGGCCCGGTTCAACGTCTCGGCATTCAGTTCACTGTCTTCCGGGTAGTCATGGGCAAAAGCATTGCGCATCTCACGAAATAAAGGCCATTGGGCTGCATTATCAATGGCCCCTATTTTTTCCAGCCGGTTGAGCTTGTCGATAAAGGTGTTCAGTGCCCCCTGCTCTCCCACTAAATCCAGCACGTGAGGAAAGAGTTTTGCCCCTATGGCATCCTGTAATTTACTGAACCGGGTGGAAAATTGGTCCATGTAAGCCACTTCAGTCGGGGTAAGGTTGTCAAATGCATTGACACTTAATGGAAACAGGCTTTCCACTTCGGCCATCACCCATTCAAGACGCAAGGCATGTCGGTCACAAATCCAGAGGGTGCGCCCGGTAACGTCTGCAATGTGTCGTCCGCTACTCATTCATTACCCCAGCTCTGTTGCCATTGAGTTGAATCCCGGTACTTCTGGCTTCATGGTGAATCGCTTCCCGGCGTTTTCCTCGTCGGTAAATGACCAGGTCAATTTTCTGGTCACCGATGTGCTGTTTGATGTCCACCAGGCTGTGGAGTTTGGCATCAAAAACCGCTTCCGGACTTTGCAGGTCGGTTTCTATATAGAGATCAATATCACCGCCACGCTGGTTATCATCAACTCTTGAGCCGAAGAGCCAGATGTCAGTTTTGGCACCAAAGTAATGCTGAAGCACGTTGCAAATATGGGCCGCATGTTCGTTTGTGATTCTCAATGGTATTAACCTGTCGTATACACCCACGAGAAAATCATGAAAGTGCCTGCCCAGCAAGGACTTCAGGGATTTTCATGATTTTTCCCTGTCCTAAACCCTGACTACAACATCAGCAAGAGTGATGCTAACCACCATCATACCGCCGACAATACCCCCTAACCCTCTCAGCAACATCAAGCAATACTGGCACAAATTTGAGAACCTGAGGAAAAATCAGGCTCAAAGCCTCTGGCTGATATTCATGGGCAATACTGTTTCTCAGTTCACGAATTTCTATAAATTCAATGGCGTTATTAATCAGACCTTTTTTCTCAGCCCGGTTGATTCTGTCGCGAACGGTACCTCCATGCTCCAGATCTATAACATCGATCAGGCGGAATATTTTCTGCAGCAAGATGTCATTAAAACGGGCAAAGCGAGCGGTGAGGGATTCAAACTTTTCCAGATCTTCAAGCTCTGGCATGCTTTCCTTTTGAAGGCTCACAGACTGGCAACGAGCCAAAGACCATTCAAGCAACTCCTCCATGTGCTTCATGCTTTCCAACTGTTGCTGCAATAGCAACAACTGGTCTTCTTTTATCGCTACCCGTCGTTTTTCGGCTTTGCCTTCATTCACAGAGAAACTCCTTCTGCCAATGCTATTCGAGTAAATGGGTCAGAATCATCAGCAGCAATGACCAAGTCTATTTTTTGTTCTCCCAGCTTTTCATAGAGCGCTAACCTGATCTTCTGTTTATCCGCCGAGTTCAATTTATGCGACAGAATCAGTAAGTCTATATCCCCACCTCTGGCCTGGTCATCAACTCTCGATCCAAAAAGCCAAATTTCAGCATCAGGGTCAAGCTGCCGGATAACTGTCACAATGGCTTGCTGCTCGGATTTAGTCAATCGCACCAGACACTCTCTCAATCATTGCTTAATTTTCACCTGCCGACTTCTTTAAGCTGGCTGAGCCAGTTCTGACAACAAACAAACCTCTTGCATAAGCTTCGGATTTTATGATAGTTGACATTCTCGCCGAGCAAGACTTTTACTCTTTAAAATTCCGAAAAATAAAAAATATACCCAGCATTTATTCACGCTACCGCCCTTCAGATTACACTCTCTCTGAAAAGCAGCTTAAAAATTACCTACTATTTATTGACTAAATAGCTCTAGCAGGTATTGCAAAACCAGGAAGTTTGTGATCGACAGACTTATCTAACCATCACGCAGCATTACGATAAAGGGGTTAATCCTACACATGATCATCAGTGAAAACCACCTGCATTAAACGACAACTTTACAAAATAACCTTAAATACACTCAGGAAAACGAGACAATAATAGAAGATAAATCAATTCGAAGGAGAAACTTCAGCACCACCGCACAAAATTGCACCAACCATCAAAAACGAACCCACAACAAGCACCCTGTCCCTGCTAGTTGATACTTCTTTTAGTTGCTGAAAACCTAACTCTACATTTTCAGCGATAACAGGCAGTAGTTCAGAATATCTGGCAACCGCTTCACTCAGAACAGTCTTATCAAGCGCTCTGGGCGAATCAAAATCGGCAACCACCCACTCATCGACCACTTCAGACAGAGACTCGATAACTCCGTGATAATCCTTATCTTTGTAGATCCCAATCAGTGCACGAGTTTTTCCTGAGACCGGATCTGCCTTCAGGCGCTCTGCCAGCTTTGTTGCTGCCTGCGGATTATGCGCAACATCGAGAATAGCCTGAACTTTTTTCCCCCTTTTATTGATCTCCATCACTTTTTCATAACGACCAGGGAGGCTCGATATTTTTAAACCTTCTACGATTGCATCACGGCTTACAGCATCAGGTAAAAACTGAATTGTTTGCAGAGCAGTAGCAGCGTTATCAATAACTAATGCGGGCATAGGCAGGTCGACATACTCAATACATTCACCCGTTTTGTTTAAACCCTTCCAACTCCATGTTCTACTTTCTTCTTTTAGCTCGAATTCTTTATCTCTTCTGTACAGAGCTGACTCCAGCCTGACAGCTTGATCGACGATACTGCCTGGAGTCTCCACACCACCAAATATGGCTGGTTTTTCGGAGCGAAAAATACCTGCTTTTTCTTTTGCGATCGCTTCAATACTGTAACCCAACCAGTCCTGATGATCCAACCCTACTGTAGTGATTACGGAGACATCCGGCTCAATCACATTAGTGGCATCCAGACGACCGCCCAGCCCAACCTCCATAAGCGCAATGTCTACTTTTTCTTTCTGAAAAACATCTACGGCCAACAGCACTGCGAATTCGAAATAGGAAAGCCAGTCACCGCCAAGCCCGTCGTTCACTTTTTGAAAGGAGGCACACAGGCTTTCATCGCTTGCTTCAACACCATTGACTTTAATACGCTCATTGAATCTGTGCAGATGCGGAGAGGTGTAGACGCCTACTTTGTAACCAGCAGCCGAGAGAATAGACTCAAGAATAGCGACCGTTGACCCCTTACCATTAGTGCCACCAACCGTGATAACGAAAGGAGCAGGTTTTGTAAGATCCAACCTTTCAGCCACTTTTCTTATACTGTCCAGCCCAAGTTCCATTTCGTGTTCAGGCCGGGTGTTTTCCAACCAGTCAAGCCAATCAGACAGCTGCTCGAAGGGAGGCTGACCGTTTTGCTGGTATGTCATGCAGGGGATTCCTTAGAAGAACATCTTGGGGGACGTATGGTTGCATATTTGCTCAAATCATTCTACATCTGACCTTCGGGTGAATCCATTGTGGGGAATTTCGATGACTCAACAGCTTTACGAGACTGATTTTTATAGCTGGACACAGCAACAAGCCAATTTAATCCGTCAGGGTCGACTGGGAGAACTGGATTTGGATAACATTCTCGAGGAAATCGAAAGCATGGGCAGAAGCGAATATCGCCAGCTGAGTCATCGACTGGACGTATTGCTCATGCATCTTTTGAAGTGGAAATTCCAACCTGAAAACAGGAGCACAAGCTGGCAGGGCTCAATCAAAGAACAAAGATTCCGCCTAAAAAAATTCATTGAGGAAAATCCGGGACTTAAGCCCAGACTCCCTGAGGCAGCTGCCGAAGCTTACGACGCTGCAAAAATCAGAGCATTCAAAGAGACTGGCCTACCAGAAACGACATTTCCCACACAATGCGAGTGGCCCTTTGAACAGGTGATCAATGATGAATTTTGGCCAGACTAACTCATTAATAAATATCTAGTGTAGTGCGACTAACTAACAGTACATAAAGACTCGTAGCAGCTATTGCTGATGTCATTCCAACCACTCAAATCGTTCTACGTCTGGCTTTGAACGGGTGATCTCTAATGAATTTTGGCGAGGCTAAACATGCCTCAAATTAAATACCCCTGAGCTTATTATTGTTATTTGTGAAAGGTCGTACTACCTTGAACTACTGCAAAATACTCCAGAGAGAGCAGCGCTATGCCCATGGCAGTCAAAAGCGTAAAATTTGAACAGGAAACGCTTGATAAACTTAATGAGCTAGCACGGATAAGAGATCGAGACGTCTCTTATCTAATCCGTGAAGCTGTGAATGATCTGATTGACAAGACAGCGTGGCAAATAGAAGAGGTTGAAAAGACACTAGAGGGTATTGACTCTGGAGAAGTCTCTACAAGACCACTGGGTGATTTTTTGACAGAAGCCAAAGAAAGTCTGTCTAAAAAGCCATGAAGTCAAGAATATCAAAACGAGCCGAGGATGACTTCCTCAGTCATATCGAACACCTTGATCGACTACACCCAAATGCTGCAGGCAAAATCGCTCAATTTATGTCGGCTACCCTGGAGCAAATTGAAGCATTCCCAGAGGCAGGCCATAAGGAACGCTTATATCGAAAGCTACCTGTTGCCGGAACTGAATACGTAGCTTACTACCGTATCAGTGCAGACGTAGTAGACATAGCCAGAATACTGCACTTAAAGCAACTCAGATGATTTTAAAAATCCCCTGCGCTCACTCTGATTTAAAAAAACAGCAACTTCAGGACGCATAGCCACATTAAGCCGAACAACGTATATTCACCGTTGTGCAAGATCAAGAAAAAAGCACTTTTTGAAATCTCCGGCCAACTTTACAGGTATCACCCAGTTGCAGTAATCACGTCTTCCCCATCTGCACCGAATTCCGAATCCGACTCAACAGGCACTGAAGCCATTCCCTGCATTTTTCTGCAAAGTCGAGCGACCGTCGAACGCATTTCGCCCCGATCAACAATCATATCGATTGCCCCATGCTCCA
>NZ_JAHHPS010000063.1:0-1030 GCF_024606275.1 Endozoicomonas sp. SESOKO4
CCAGATAGCGGCCATCGGGGCTAAAAATGGCTGATCTGACCAAATGTTTATGGGTAATGATGGCTTTTTCTTTCCACGTGCCATCATCCTCCAGACCATAGATTTTCGCTGTTTTATCGCGACTGGCGGTTGCCAGATGTTGGCCATCGGGGCTGAAATGGGCTCCAAAGACTTTATCACCATGGGTAATTTCGAGTTTTTCTACTAACTCAAATTCTTTACACAGAGACATCAACTTACTGTTGGTGAAAAGTAACTGAACAGGGAAATGAATATTCTTTTGTTGTTTTATGAGTGACTCGATAGTGCCCGCATCAGCAAACGGCTTCAACCAAGCACGGAGTTGGTGCTCGTTTTTAGTCTTAATGGTGTTCTTTAGTTGATATTGGTGTGGTGAAGGAAACGGAGGAAACCGGCGACTCCATGCTCTTTCCAAAGCTTTTTCTGCTTTAACAAAATCGCGAAGATATTTGCATACCTTGGCTAAACAAATAATCTCCCGAAAACCCAAATAGCGGATGATCCTGAGTTTTGGTACGTCGGTCAAACAGAGGAATAAAGATTCATTGTTGTTATGTAAAGTAACGTCCCTGCCTGCACTGACACCCGTTGGTGCTTGCTCCAGTTGAGGTTGCGCAGGTCTTGTCGAGACGGGTTCGTCAATGCTCGAACTGCTTTTCATAGAGTCCATACTCGATTCGTTTATAGCTCCACATTCAGTATTTACCCTTACTTAGAAAGGACATTAAAAATTGATCAGGTCTGTTAGACTCGGCTTTAAAGCGGAAGTTCAAAATATTGAGGTCAGTGGAACCCGGGAAAAGAAGAGTTCTGATCCGTGAAAATGATAGAAAAAAGCTTTCTCATTGAGAGACCACTGTAAAATCGTCATCGGGTTCTCGACATAACCCTTGGTTCACAGTCCTTTGGAACCGTTTGTACATGCGGCGGTTAGCTGGGAAGTCTGGACAGAATGAGCTTTAAGGCTCCTTTGATTTCCACATTGTCAGCTTTCAACTCTACGATGTCT
>NZ_JAHHPS010000064.1:0-2005 GCF_024606275.1 Endozoicomonas sp. SESOKO4
GATAAACCGGCTTCCTTCATGCGCTGCAAAAACATTCCCTTGCCGCCAAGTTGTTTCCTGTTGGGGGCAGGATCAACAGCCTGACCTGAAACAGATGGACGGCAACTGCGCTTGGCCAGTGACATTTGGCTGACTGGAACACCATGGGTAACAGAATCGCTGAGATGTCTTTTGGAGGCACAATCAGCACGGTTTTTCTGCTTTGCCATATCTGTCAGGCTTTGAGGATTTGACCTGTCAATGTTTGCAGGTATAGATATCATAGAGATATTCCTCTCACGTTAATATTCATCCATGATTCAATGGCGAGTCGTTATGTTTGATCAGACAATAATGTTTTTACAAAGTTCATCCGTCAGCTTCAAATACACAGAAGAAAAAAAACATTAGGCTGGCAACAGGGTTTGCACTGGTCAACGTTGTCTGAATCCATCAGACTTTATTCGCAGTTTATCTGAGGTATTCACGCACTTTGGGGTTTCTTTTTTTTGCTGCCTCGATAAAAGCCGTATCATCTTTAAGATCAGGAGCAGCATATTTGAAAGCTCGATGATTTTTTTCAATTAAATCGAGCATATAATCGCGATCCTTCAATACCTTTTCACTGGCGAGTTGTAAGTTAACAATATTAACATCGATTGCCATTTGTATAATATTTTTATCGCTTCGGATTCTTTCACTTGCATAACCCAGAATTGATGGATAATTTGCGATAGCGGTCTTTACAATGTCTTCATCATCCTGCATTTCCGGGCTGGCATGGCGCAGCCAAATGCCGTGTTGTTTGACAGCGGCCATGGCGATATCTTTATCATTCTTCAGTTTTTTACCGGCAAATTTAAGCGCCTCTGGACATTCTGCAATGATGGATAATACCAAGTCTTTATCATTCCGCACCCGCTGGCTACCATAATGCAGTCCGTGCTTCAGCAAGGCTTTTTGGAACGTTTCTTTATTATCCGAAAGCCACTGATCCGGAGGAATTTCAAAACTTAGCCTGTAACTGTAGGATGATGGTTTTATGACATAGCATTTATCTCTCAAGTCGGGATAAACATCCTCAACCAATGGAGCAGAGCTTTTGGCATCCACGAATAACAAATGATGTAAAAATTTCCTGCGGGTTTCTTCAGTGATCTCATTGCTCATTAATATTTCCCGAAAGTTGTCCTCCGATTGATGACGGTAATCTTTATTACAACCCTCTGCAAACCGTAGGGCATAATTAATAAACTGCTGGTAGTGGCTGGGTAATAACAGGAAACAATCGGGAATGTAGTTGATAAATTTCTTATAATGCATCGCGAAAAGGCAATGTTCAAAGGCGAACCTGTCAGCTTCTGCCGCAACATCGCCATTAAGGCGTTGTGCAAGCAAGCCAAAGTTCCACTGATCTCCTTCAAAAACGTCAATGTTCTGCATGTCAGAATCCACATCACGCATAGCACGCAACACAGTGATCAGTTTTTCAAAGACCTCCTGCATGGTATGAGTTGATGGCATTCGAGTGCATTCGACGATAATCTCTCCCGCTACCGCGTTGCAACACGACTTCATGCTATCAGCATCTTTATCCAGTTCGAGCGCTTTCAGTAGCTTCACCAGAAACCACATGCGCTTTAACTTGGCGGATTTACTAATACCATCATCTTTATAAAACTGGTCAGAGAATTTCAGCCGTAAGGTTCGTTCTTTACCCCCTTCTGCCTTTTCAAGCAGCTCAATAAGGCACACATGACTGCCAAGCTTCAGGTTAACCATCAAGACATCATCCATAATGACCACCGTCCCTGAACACAGAAACTTTTCGATTAATGCTTTCCAGGATGGCCTCAATAGCGGCGCCTTTTCATCGGAGCCACCCGGAGTCGTGCAATCAACATAGGTGATTTTCTTTTCGGTAGATATCCTGCCCTGACGCGAAACCAGAGTGACCGGTGCCAGTGCATTTACAAAGCGCTGATGCAGGGCAAAAATCAGCTCATGGATACTCCGGATCTGCTTG
>NZ_JAHHPS010000065.1:0-3105 GCF_024606275.1 Endozoicomonas sp. SESOKO4
CGGATGATTTTACCGGCAGCGCGCTTGGTACCAACAAAAAGAATCTTGTTCTTACCTTCGGCAAGCTTGCGAATGAAGCTCATCGCTTCATTGAAGGCAGGCATGGTGTGCTCAAGGTTAATGATATGAATCTTGTTGCGAGCACCAAAGATGAATTTGTTCATCTTTGGGTTCCAGAAACGAGTCTGGTGACCAAAATGCACACCCGCCTTGAGCATGTCACGCATGGTGACTTGAGCCATGAGAAATCTCCTGTTACAGGGTTAGGCCTCCACACACCCCATGAGTTCGACCCAATGATCAGCTTTCGCTGATAGCCAGGGCACCCTGAATCATGTGTCGGTGTATGTGAGTTCTGGTTACAAAATAAATAAAAACCTCGCAGTCAGGCAACCCTGAACACGAGGACGCAGTTTTATACCACAATCGAATGTTGATTCATAGCCAGAAGACTTCTTAGAAGGAAGATTCATCAACTCCATGGAAACCGGTTCTACTTTACGATAGCCAACTCTCCCTTCTTTTCTGTTAGAATTCCAGCAAGTGAATCCGTAAAGCCCCGGGAAAGCTGCTTAAGTAAACCGCCATGAGCGAAAAACGACCCTATTATTCTGTCGTCATAAGGTCACTCGCTGCAAAGCACTCTCGGTATTTCCCGCGCCCTACAAAGAACATTTGAAATGAAAGTTACGATCAAAACCTCTGAAGATATTGAAAAAATGCGCATCGCCGGCAAGCTTGCTGCTGATGTACTGGAGATGATCACTCCCCATGTGAAACCCGGCATTACTACTGGTGAACTTGATCGTATCTGTCACGACTACATCGTTAATGAACAGCAGGCTATCCCGGCACCCTTGAACTATGGTGCAGCTCCCGGCCGCCCCGGCTTTCCAAAATCGATTTGCACCTCCCTTAACCACGTTGTCTGTCACGGCATCCCCAACGACAAGAAAACCCTGAAAAATGGCGACATGCTCAACATCGACATCACTGTCATCAAAGACGGTTATCACGGTGACACCAGCAAGATGTTTCTGGTAGGCAGTTCGCAACCTTTTGCTGAAAAACTGGTCAAAGTCACTCAGGAATGTCTTTACAAGGGCATTGAAATCGTTAGGCCCGGTGTCAAGTTAAGTGATATTGGTCGGGTGATCGCCCGGCATGCTCACGCCAATCACTATTCAGTAGTTGAAGAGTATTGCGGCCACGGTATCGGCAGAGTCTTCCACGAAGACCCTCAAGTCCTTCATTATGACGGCTATGGCGATCATAACGACTGCGTTCTGCAGGAAGGCATGACATTCACCATTGAACCTATGATCAATGCTGGTAAGAAGTTTACCAAACTCCTGGGAGATGGATGGACTGCGGTCACCAAGGACCGTCGCCCTTCTGCCCAGTGGGAGCACACCATTCTTGTTACCGCTGACGGCGTCGAAATACTGACTCTCAGAAGTGAAGAGACGCTTCCCTTTTGATCCCTGAATGGCTCGCTCATCTTATCAATAAAATCTCATCTATAAAGAGTGCGGGCCGGTTTTATTAGCGACGGAGTGCCAGGACCTATTATGAATCACGCAAGCCCACAGATTCCCGACCAGTTTAAAGCCCAACTGTTTGATAAAGACGCATTTGTTGCCGCTCTGAGCAACCAACCCTCCATCCCTCTTTACAAAAACACTATTCAGTCTGGCAGGGAAACGCTGAACCAATGGTTCAGTAAAGAAGTCAATATTGATCAGCTGGTATACAGCCACACCTGGCTCATAGACCAGATTCTTATCACAGCGTGGGAACAGTCTGCCTGGGACGATTCTGAACACATCAGCCTGCTCGCTGTTGGGGGTTATGGCCGCGGCGAGCTTCACCCCGGTTCCGATATCGACATTCTGATTCTTCTGGAGAGTGACGAGTACCAGATCCATCAGTCTGAAATCGAAGCTTTTCTAACAACTTTGTGGGACATCGGCTTAAAAGTAGGTTCCAGCGTCCGATCCGTAAGAGAATGCACTGAACAGGCCAGAAGTGACCTGACGATCATCACCAACCTCATGGAAGCTCGCCCCCTGTCCGATCCTGAAAACCTGAATAAAGAACTCCAGGAGAAGATCGACATCCACCACATGTGGCCCAGTAATCAATACCTTCAGGCCAAATTTGACGAACAGAAAGCCCGGCATAAAAAGTACGCTGATACCGCCTACAGTCTGGAACCTAACATAAAAGGCTCACCCGGCGGCATCCGTGATCTGCACATGCTGGGCTGGACGGCAAGACGTCATTTCGGTACTCAGGACCCCATCAAGCTTATGGCCCTGAATTTTCTGACGGAAGCTGAATACGAACAACTGATCCGCTGCCGGGCGTTCCTTTGGAAAATACGCTGGGCGTTGCATACACTCACGGGCCGGGGCGAAGACAGACTTCTGTTTGACCATCAGCGATCACTGGCTGAACAGTTTGGTTACCAGGACCACCCGGGCTCACTGGCGGTTGAACAATTCATGCAAAGCTACTTCCGCACGGTTCTAATCGTTGGCCAGTTCAAAGACCTGATCCTCCAACATTTTGATGACAAGATCCTGAATGCAGACAAACCGCAGACGATAACCCCGATCAATGAGCGATTCCAGATACATAATCAGTATATTGAAGTCACCCATGACCGGGTATTCGCTGATCACCCGCCGGCTATTCTGGAAATGTTTGTCCTGATGACCCGAGACCCGGATATTCTTGGCCCAAGGGCTGAAACCATCCGGTTACTGCGCGATATTCGTCACACTGTTGACAGCCAGTTTAGAAAAGATCCCAGATGTGCAAAATTATTCCTTCAGCTTTTGCAGGCACCCTACGGATTGACTATCAGCTTGAGAAGAATGGCCCGTTTTGGGATCCTTGGCCGCTACCTGCCAGAGTTTGGCCGCATAATCGGACAGATGCAATTCGACCTGTTCCACACCTACACAGTCGACGCTCATACGCTATTACTGATAAAGCATCTGCGCAGCTTTCGTTACGAAGAAAACAAGCAACGATACCCTATTGCTTCTCGAATCATCCATGACATAAAAAAACCCGAACTGCTCTATGTTGCCGGAC
>NZ_JAHHPS010000066.1:0-3522 GCF_024606275.1 Endozoicomonas sp. SESOKO4
GTAAGAACAAGATTCTTTTTGTTGGTACCAAGCGCGCTGCCGGTAAAATCATCCGTGAAGAAGCTGCTCGTTGCGGTATGCCTTTTGTGGCGCATCGCTGGTTGGGTGGTATGCTGACCAACTATAAGACCATTCGTCAGTCGGTCCGTCGTCTGCGTGATCTGGAAGCCCAGGCTGAAGACGGTACTTTCGAAAAACTGACCAAGAAAGAAGCCCTGATGCGCCGTCGCGATCTGGAAAAGCTGGATCGGTCTCTGGGTGGTATCAAGGAAATGGGTGGTCTGCCAGACGCGCTGTTTGTTATCGATGTTGAGCACGAGCGCATCGCTATTCAGGAAGCCAATAAATTGGGTATCCCTGTCATTGGTATCGTTGACACCAACTCCAGCCCTGAAGGTGTTGACTACGTTATCCCAGGTAACGATGATGCGATTCGCGCTATTCAGCTTTACATCAAAGCTGCTGCAGATATTGTCCTCGAAGGTCGTGCGGCAGCCAACACAGGCACTGAAAGCGAGTTTGTAGAAGTTGAAGCAGAAGCTGAAACTGAAGAAGCAGCTGAAGCCAAGGCTGATGACGGTCAGGAAGACGCTAAGGAAGCGTGATTTCCGGATCGTTGCGAAAAGGGGGCGTAGCCCCCTTTTTCAGATTAAAAAGAGCGTTTGTCACTTTGGGGTGGTCGTTGGCAAGAGCTTCAGTATGCACAAGCTTGTTCATATGTCATAAGCTTGAAGCGCTAAATAAATAAGCTCAAGGCTGCCCTGAACCCCTTATTGAATATTTGCGAGAGGAACCCACCATGGCAGCAATTACTGCAGCACTGGTTAAGGAACTGCGTGAACGCACTGGTCTGGGCATGATGGAGTGCAAGAAGGCTCTGGTTGCTTCGGAAGGTGATATCGAAAAGGCTATTGAAGAGCTGCGTAAATCTGGTCAGGCCAAGGCCGCCAAGAAAGCAGGTCGCACTGCCGCTGAAGGTATTGTCGCCACTAAAGTTGCCGAAGATGGTAGCTTCGGTGTAATGGTCGAAGTTAACTCCGAGACCGATTTTGTTGCCCGTGACGATAACTTCCTGAGTTACGTTCAGAGAGTGGTGGATGCCGCTTTTGATCGTAAGGAAGCTGACGTGGCCAAGCTGATGGAGGGTGAGCTGGAAGAAGCACGTCTGGCTCTGGTACAGAAGATCGGTGAAAACATTGGTGTTCGTCGTATTGAAATCGTAGAAGGCGGCGTGATTGACGCTTACGTTCACGGAAATAAGCGTATTGCTGTTTTGGTCAGCCTCGACGGTGGCAACTCCGAGCTGGCTCGTGATGTAGCTATGCACGTTGCTGCTGTTAACCCTCAGGTGGTTAACAAGGACGATATGCCAGCTGATCTGGTCGAGAAAGAGAAGGAAATCTTCAAGGCTCAGGCAGAGCAGTCCGGCAAGCCAGCTGAAATCATCGAGAAGATGATTGTTGGTCGTATCAACAAGTTCCTGGCTGAAAACAGTTTGACGGAGCAGCCTTTCGTTAAGGATCCTGATGTTAAAGTTGGCGCTCTGGCCAAGAAAGCGGGCGCTACCATCACAGGCTTCGTTCGCTACGAAGTGGGTGAGGGTATCGAGAAAGAAGAAGTGGACTTTGCTGCTGAAGTTCGAGCCCAGGCTGGACTCCAATCCTGATACTGTTAGTACTTAATGGATGGTGTCTGACCTTTCAGTTGAGTAGGCTTAATTGAGTCTGCTCAGCAGGTCTGCAGGTTTGCAGGTTTGCCCATATCCTGATGTCTGAGTATTGATGCACTGATGCAAGGTTGTATATGAGTGGCTGAATTTCAGCTGCCAATAGTGCATAAAACTCATTCATTGAGGTTTGGGGTGAGTCGGCAGGCCGTTGGGGACAGGCGCCTTTTCGCCTAACTCTGAATCGGAAAGCTGAAAATGCCGGCAAATGATAGACAACCGAAATATAAGCGCATTCTGCTTAAGCTCAGTGGTGAGGCCCTTCAGGGATCGGGGGACTTTGGTATTGATCCCAGTGTTCTTGACAGAATGGCCCTGGAAATCGGCCAGCTGGTGGGTATCGGCGTTCAGGTTGGTATCGTTATCGGTGGCGGAAATCTCTTTCGCGGAGCAGCGTTGAGTGCTGCTGGTCTTGATCGTGTGACTGGCGATCATATGGGGATGCTGGCCACAGTCATGAATGCCCTGGCTATGCGTGATGCCCTGGAGCGTTCAAACATCAATACCCGTGTCATGTCTTCCATTCCGATGGATGGTGTTGTTGAACACTATGACCATCGTCGTGCAATGCGCTACCTCAATGGTGGTGATGTAGTGATCTTTTCAGCGGGTACCGGTAACCCTTTCTTTACAACAGACTCAGCAGCCTGCCTTCGTGGTATTGAAGTTGAATCCGATGTTGTGTTGAAAGCAACCAAAGTTGACGGTATCTATGACAAGGATCCGGTTAAACATCCTGATGCAGTAAAATTTGAGTCCCTGACCTATGATGATGTGCTTGAGCGCAAACTTGGTGTAATGGATTTGACTGCGATCTGTCTGGTTCGTGATCAGCAGATGCCCGTTCGGGTTTTCAATATGAATAAATCCGGTGCTCTGCTCAATGCAGTGGTAGGTGGCGAAGAAGGAACACTGGTGAGTGGGGTGGTAAATGATTGAAGAAATTAAGCAAGATGCGCAAGAGCGCATGAGCAAGAGTGTTGACTCTCTGGATGGTGCATTTGCCAAAATTCGTACTGGCCGTGCTCACCCGAGTCTGCTGGATAGTGTCCGGGTTTCCTATTACGGCTCCGAGACGCCATTAAGCCAGGTTTCGAACATTTCTACTGAAGATGCCAGAACCCTGGCTGTTCGGGTCTGGGAAAAACAGATGGTGCCTGATGTAGAAAAAGCGATCCTTAAATCTGATCTGGGCTTGAATCCTTCCACTGCCGGTGAGGTGATTCGTATCCCTCTTCCTCCCCTGACTGAAGAGACCCGGAAGGGCTACACCCGTCAGGCACGTCAGGAAGCTGAAAACGCTAAAATTGCTATTCGCAATATTCGTCGTGATGCACTGGCCGACATCAAGGAGCTGGAAAAAGAAAAGGAAATCAGTGAAGACGATGAGCGTCGTGCACAGGACGATATCCAGAAGGTGACTGATAAATACATTGCTGCAGTCGATGCGGCGCTGGCCAGCAAAGAAAAAGATCTGATGGAAGTTTGAGTGCTTCATCTTCTTATTGGTTGCTTATAGACAGTCATGAGCGAGGAAAATCAGTCTGTTTGAATCTTGATGTAGCAGCCTGAATTTAATTGCTAATGCGGTTATAACAGCGTTCTCGTTAGCCCCTCCTCAGGGGCGTGGCTGCATTTCCTTTGCATGACTGCCTGTTGCTCCTCTAAATGTCTTATTTGATCAGGGATGTTGTCTCTCAGGCGGGTCTTTCCGTTCTGAGGCGTTAGGAGCGGCACTTTGCGGATGATTTTACCGGCAGCGCGCTTGGTACCAACAAAAAGAATCTTGTTCTTAC
>NZ_JAHHPS010000067.1:0-1134 GCF_024606275.1 Endozoicomonas sp. SESOKO4
ACCCATAGTGCTTTTCACCGGGCTGGGCTGCAAGTCTTTCCACAACCTCTTTCTGCAACACTCAACAAGTCGTTATGATGCTGGCAACAGAAGGCCTGAGGGTCGCACTGGCCACCACCCACCTGCCACTTAAGGACGTTTCATCTGCTATCACGCGATCCTCTCTGGAAGGAGTCATCAAAATTCTCCACAGGGATATGGTGACAAAATTTGCGATCGAGAATCCCAGAATTCTGGTCTGCGGTCTTAACCCCCATGCTGGAGAAGGGGGTCACCTTGGCATGGAAGAGATAGAAACCATTATTCCAGTACTCGAGAAGTTAAACAGTGAAGGTATAAATCTGGTAGGCCCTCTGCCTGCAGACACGCTCTTTAACCCCAAATATCTTGAGACTGCTGACGCCATTCTGGCCATGTATCATGATCAGGGTCTGCCAGTTCTGAAGTACAAAGGTTTTGGCAATGCCGTCAACATTACCCTGGGACTTCCAATCATTCGCACTTCTGTTGATCATGGCACAGCATTGGATCTGGCAAGCACAGGAAAAGCCGATTCGGGAAGCCTGTTTGCTGCTGTTCGTTATGCTCTCGATATGGTTCGGTAGCCAAAAGGGTTGTCTGCCGCTATCATAGCGCCCCCTCTATTGCTCGTTAAGTTTGTCAAAAGCATGGCTGAAATTCCCTACCACAAGGCCCGTAAACGATTTGGTCAGAACTTTCTGCACGATCACGGTGTCATTCAACGGATTATCCGTTCCATACACCCAAGGGCAGGCGACCGCATTGTGGAAATTGGCCCGGGTCAGGGTGCACTGACCGAGTTTCTGCTGGACGCTGCCGGGCAGCTGGATGTAGTTGAACTCGACAGGGATCTTATCCCGACCCTGAAGCTCAGATTTGGCCTGAATCCTGAGTTCAGAATTCACGAAGGAGACGCACTCAAGTTCAATTTCTCCTCTCTTATTAGAGAAGGCGAAACACTGAGGCTGGTAGGCAACCTGCCCTACAATATATCCACTCCCCTGATTTTCCACCTGCTAGAGTTTCAGGGACAGATCAGCGACATGTATTTCATGTTACAGAAAGAGGTTGTGGAAAGACTTGCAGCCCAGCCCGGTGAAAAGCACTATGGGT
>NZ_JAHHPS010000068.1:0-1731 GCF_024606275.1 Endozoicomonas sp. SESOKO4
TGCGGCCGTTTTCAAAGGCAATATCGTCAAGAACGTAGTTGGCGATGACCGCAGCCGCGTAAACTTTCATACCTGCAACAGATTCTTTCATGCCCGTCGTGCAAGTGGCTGTCACAGGAGTAAAGGCACTGTGCATAAATTCCTTAGTACCTCTGTCGGACAGCATCCGGACAACCTTTTGGAACTCAGGCACCTTGACGCCGTGTTTATAACCAAGAAAGTGTTCAAATTCAGCCATTGTCTGATATTCGTCGACACCTCTGATGGCCTCCATATAGTTCTCTAATTCAACCTTACTGATCAGACTTTCACTCAGCAGAGCTATAATCCTGTTGCCACTGACAGAATGGGCAGCAAAGTATTCCGAGAAGCTTTTCAGATCCCTTGGTTCATGCTCGATGAAGTGAATAGCGGCTTCGCCCATGCTGTGGATTTCATCGTCATAGTGTTGTGGCCCGGTTTTAATGTGACTTCTTGCCCTGTCCGCCAGCTTTTGGGCTTCTCCCAGCGGATTCAGAGACTGATCTTCTGTGGGCCTGATCGTGAATGTCGTCTTCAGATTTTTGAAGATTTCCACAGTCCGTCTGGCCCGGTCAAACGTCATATGATCTCCCACCAATGCCTGCAAGCGAATCGGTGCAAATTCATCATCTAAGTCAAAAGTCTGAAGATTGGGTATTGACTTACTGCTTAGTTCAGCTGATTTCGCCAGACCCATTGCGGCTTCCAGAGCCTGTTTCCTGAATGAATGTTCGCCCATGTAGGTGTGTATTTCGGTCAGTATTTTTGCTTGTCCCGGCGTGTACTGGAAGGAAACACCCTCATTTTCGATAGCCTCTTCTGCCGATTCCAAAACTCCCTTTAAGATCACTATTCGCGCTTTTCTGATTTCTATTTCTCTGTTCAGACTGTCCTGTTCCTCGGTCAGTTGCTGAATCATGCCGCCAGTACCATCGAGCCCTCCCAGTTGCACCTGTTTATTTCTCAGGGCATCAACACGCTCAGCCAAGCGGGCAGTGGGCTCTGGCTTGAGACCCACGTCATCCTCAATAACTCTGAGAGACGCTCCATGAACCTCCAGATTTGCCTGAGCTTCTGATACTACTGCCTTTCTCCATTCCAGAATCAAGGCCTGCGCATCTCTTTCGTCTTTAAGTTTGGTTTTAGTTTCCGGATCGATGTTTCTGGAATGGTCAATCGCCCGATTTTTAGTGTCCAGTTCCTCTTGTGCCTGCTTTTCACCGTCCTGTGCATAGGCCAATTCCATTTTTCTAAAATCGTGCTCATGGAGGAACTCCGTGATTTGAGTGTACTGTCTCCTGGTTTCAGGCAATTTGCCCAGGTAATCGACTTCATCGGCCTTATCCCGACCGTAAGAGGCTGCATAGTCTACTATGGCATTGATGTAATCTTCTTCAGACAGATTATCAGGGTCATTATCAAAGGGGATTTTCAGATTTCTAATAGTAGCTATCAGTTTCTGAACGATCTCGACTCGTCTTCCTGAACCGTCTTCGCTTTTCTGAATAAAACGTTCAATGCCGTCTAATTGGTCTTTTGGGGTTTGATTATCACCCTGAGTCAGGCTTGACCCGGTCTGAGTGTGTTTCATTGCCTGATTGAGAACCGTGATGTCTTTATCTGTGTCAGGGTGGACGTCGGTAGAATGTGTGAATGCCACTTCTTTACGATGAATAGCATCCAGTTTGCGATTGAAGGCCAGCTTGGTAT
>NZ_JAHHPS010000069.1:0-1009 GCF_024606275.1 Endozoicomonas sp. SESOKO4
TGCGGCCGTTTTCAAAGGCAATATCGTCAAGAACGTAGTTGGCGATGACCGCAGCGGCGTACTCCTTCATGCCGGCAACAGACTCTTTCATACCCGCTGGACCAGTGGCGGTCACAGTCACAGGAGTAAAGGTGCTCTGCATGAATTCCTCTACACCCTTGTCGGATAGCATCTGGACATTAGCCCTGAAGAGTGGCACATTGACGCCGTGTTTGTGGGCAAGGAAATGTTCAAATTCAGCCACTGTCTGATATCCATCGATTTCTCTGACGACCTTCATGTAGTTCTCAAGTTCAACCTTGCTGATCAGACCTTCATGCAGCAGAGTGATGATCCTGTTACCACTGGCAGAACGGGTAGCGAAGTATTCCGAGAAGCTCTTCAGATCCTTTGGTTCATAGTTGACGTGGTGAATGCCTGCTTTGCCCATGCCGCGAATTTCGTCGTCGTATTCTTGTGCCCCTGTCGCTAGTTCAAGCCTGGCCCTGCGCGTAAGAATCTGGATTTCTTTGAGGGCATTCCCGGGTTGATCTCCAACAGGCTCGGGAGAGGATTCAGGGAAGGTCGCCTTCAGGCTCCTGAAAACTTCCACAATCCGACTGGCCTGTTTAAAAGTCAGTTTGTCTCCGATCAGTGCCTGCATGCGAATCGCTGCAAATTCATCGTCAAAATTGAAAGTCTCAAGCAATGGTGTTATTCCACCGCTTTTTCTTGCCACTTCTGACAGGCCAATTGCGGCTTCAAGAGCTTGCTTTTTGAGAGAGTGCTGCTGCGTGAATTTGTGGATAGCCTGCAGAACTTTTGCCTGTTTCGGAGTGTACTGGAAGGGACCACCGTCACTTTCGACGGCTTCCTCTGCAGCCTTCAGGGCCTCTTTCATTCTCTGAATGCTTGCTTCCCTGGTTTCAATCTCAGCTTGCAGATCAGCCTGTTCCTGAATCAGTTGCCGGATCTTGCCGCCAGTACCATCATCACCGCCCAGTTGTACCTGTTTGTTTCTCAGGGCATT
>NZ_JAHHPS010000070.1:0-5589 GCF_024606275.1 Endozoicomonas sp. SESOKO4
GAACCTGAAGAAATGGGAGGGGGGTTATTTTCAGCCGTTATTTTAGAAGATTCAGTCTCTGTTTTTCCGGATTGGAAAGGTAGACCAAACAGATAGCTGGTGGCTAAATTATTTACATTATCCATAATTAATCGTCCTTTATTAATTTGTATCTGCTGTTAATACCGTCCTTGTGGTTAGCTCGTTTGCTTAGCAAATTTAATGCTTCATGAGAGTACTTGGGCCATCTCAAGAAAAGGGGTAAATTACCCGTATCTTGTACTATCGCCCTATTTTTTAGACAGATAGGAAATGATTTAGTTCACTACTGAACTTGCTGGAAAAGCAGATGATATAGTGCGATATAGAAAATGCGGACTATGGAGAGCCAACCACTGTGGCATTACAAGAATTAAACATCCTGATATTTATCGGCTCTCAATGCTGATCGTAATGGCCACCCAGAGCGCAAATATAGATAAACTGGTCGTCAAATCTATATATCAATCGGTCCTTCTGGGTGAGCCTGCGAGACCTGTGACCAGAAAGGCCATGCTTTAGCGGTTCTGGTTTGCCGACCCCAGTAGTTGGGTCACCTTGCATCATTTCCTTGAGTTGGCGGCATAAAACTTTATGCAACTTTTTATCTTTCTCGCGTAAAGCTTCGTATACCTGCCAAGTATTACCCTCAAAGACCAATGATCTCACTGATATCCTCCTCACTTGGCTGATAGCCCTCACCCCGGCTGTGTGTATTCTGTGAGTCTGCAATCTGCTGCATCAAGCTACTATTCTGCAGCACATAAAGGGTCTCTTGTTCCCGCTCCCAGTCATCAGCACTGATCACTACAAAGTCTTCTCCACCGCGCCGAGTGACCTTAAGCGGAGTGCGGTTGCCCACAACCTTCTCTACAAAGCTTTTCAGGTTATCCCTGAACTGATTAACGCTGACACTTTCCATAAATTAACTCCACCTTTTGTGTACGGTATTACCGTACACTTTAGAGAGCAGGCATTTAAAAGGCAAGTCAACGCCTAGCAGCCTGTCGGACTTAAGGCTGCTAGCCAAGAACTACGCAACCGCTCAGAAATTGTTGGACGAAGCCCGTTCTGACCTGTCATTAAGTTGAACTCTGTCCTGAACAGACCCTGCTGTTTGAAAAAGAGATGCAAATTCTACTGATATTCATTCCGTTTTCTGTAGAATTGACCGCCTGGCAGAGCTCGGACAGATATTTAAACAGACTTTCATGAAACAGGTGCCTACCGCTTTAGAAGCACAGGAAAATGACTTATCACCACTCTCTTCAGAGCGTGGCAGTGACAAGTCATTTTCAAAACAAGGCCTTTCGCTTTTCTGGAGAGCTGGCAGCTGGTTGCTGGCTCTTCTGCTTTTTACTCCGTTACTGGCACTGGTCTATGAGGCCTCTGGGCCCACCGGCGAGATTTTTGCCCACCTGCGAAATACTGTGCTGGGCACATACATCCTCAACACCGTACTGTTGATCTCCGGTGTCGGTATTCTGGGTTTGATCCTTGCCCTCCCTGCGGCCTGGATCATGGCAAACTGTGAAATCCCCGGTAAACATTATCTGCAATGGCTTCTGGTACTGCCACTGGCCATGCCTTCTTACGTGGTCGCCTATATCTATACAGACCTGCTGGAATACGCAGGCCCGGTTCAAAGACTGTTGAGGGATTTAACGGGTTGGGAGAGTGCTGCCGATTATTTTTTTCCTGATATTCGCAGTCTGGGCGGCGCAATCATGATTCTTGCGCTCGTGCTTTATCCTTATCTTTATCTGCTGGCCAGAACCGCCTTTCTTGAACATTCCCAGAGTCAGATACTGGCCAGCCGACTGCTCGGATGTTCTCCTGTTGCCAGTTTTCTCAGGGTCTCAATCCCCATGGCCAGACCAGCTATCATAACTGGCCTGGCGCTTATGGGTATTGAGACACTGGGTGATTTTGCTACGGTTGATTACTTTGCCGTACCGACTTTAACGACAGCTGTCTATGACACCTGGCTGGGTTATGGCAGTTTGAATGCCGCTGCCAAATTATCTGCCATTATGCTGGTTGCAGTCGTGCTACTGATCTCACTGGAAAGCTACAGTCGCAGAAGACAGCAGCTCTACCAGAAGGTCACCGGGCAGGATCACAGTAAAGCCTTTCTTTTGCAGGGGTGGAAAAAGGCCCTGGCCATGTTCTGGTGCTGGATGCTGGTAACACTGGGCTTCCTTCTGCCTGCCGCTATTTTGTTGGATTACGTTGTCCATTATTTCAATGACTCCTGGAACCAGGAATGGCTGACATACAGCCTCAACAGTTTGAAAGTTTCATTAAGTGCAGCCACCCTCGCAACCATGGTCGCCCTGTTTCTGGGACTGTATCAGCGCCTTCAGAACAGTCACTTTGCCAGTATTCCTGCAAAGTTGGTATCTACCGGGTACGCGCTTCCCGGAAATGTTCTGGCGATTGCGGTGCTAACCCCCTTAACCCTGTCTGACCATGGCCTGAATGGTCTTCTCATGGCCTTTGACTTACCACCCGTTGGTCTGATTTTCAGTGGCTCGATATTTGCGATTGTTTTCGCCTACACTGTACGCTTCTCAGCCGTGGCTGTTGGCAGTGTCGAATCCAGTCTGGGCAGAGTCTCCCCATCTCTGGATATGGCCAGCAGAACATTGGGGTGTAAACCTTCCGAGATGGTAAGACGTGTTCATATTCCTATGATCCGCAAAGGTTTGTTGACAGGATTTCTGCTGGTTTTTATCGAATCCATGAAAGAGCTGCCAGCCACGCTTCTTTTAAGACCTTTTGGCTTTGAGTCACTGGCGACAAGGGTTTTTCAGTTTGTTTCCGATGAAAGACTGGAACAGGCCGCTCTGGCCGCATTGATAATGGTCCTGGCCGGACTGGTACCACTGATACTTTTGAATCGTTCGCTGGAGGCAGAACAAAAATGACCGCCCTGACTATTGCTGGACTGAGCTGCCGTTACGAACAAACAGAAGTACTCTCTAACCTGAGCCTTGAGGTAGATGAAGGGGAGATTGTTTGCCTGCTGGGTCGAAGCGGCTGTGGTAAAACCACGCTTTTAAAAGCCATTTCAGGGCTTCTTCAGCCATGTGCGGGGACGATTTCACTGCACGGTCAGGTCGTCAGTTCAATCGGTGGAACACTGCCTCCGGAACAGCGCGGAATAGGGATGATCTTTCAGGACTACGCGCTGTTTCCTCATCTGACTGTGTTTCACAATATTGCCTTTGGCCTTCGAGACCTTTCCCGCAGAGATACCCGCAAGCGTGTGGAAGACATGCTGGAGCTGGTCAACCTTTCCGGTTTGGACCGCCGCTATCCTCATGAGCTTTCCGGTGGTCAGCAACAGCGTGTTGCTATTGCCAGAGCTCTGGCTAACAACCCTTCCCTACTGTTGCTGGATGAACCTTTTTCCAATATTGACAGTCAGGTAAGACAGAGGCTGGTGAGGGAGGTGAGGGACATTCTCAAACAGCAGAAAGTCACAGGACTGTTTGTCACTCATAACCGTGATGAAGGTTTTGCCTTTGCCGATTCCGTTGCCATTATGCACGACGGAAACATTCTGCAACGAGGTCACTCTTTCGACGTCTATAATCGTCCTGCAAGTCGCTTCGTGGCAGAGTTTATGGGGTCTGGCAATCTCCTGCCCTGTGAAGTGATAAACAGCCGCTCTGTTTCAACCCCGCTGGGGATTGTTGAGTCATCGAGTGACATTTCAGCAGACCCCGGTCAGACTGCAGAGTTGTTTATCCGCCCGCAAATGTTTTCGATTGAGAGGTGTCAGTGCGAAAACCCGCTGAATCCTGCCCAGATCAAAAGCCAGCAGTTTATGGGAACCCGCTTGCGGACCGAGGTTAGGCTGAAAGAAAGTGTTCTGGTCGTGGAAAACTCGACCCCGTTCCCGGAAAGCACACCAGTGGATATTTCGGTACAACCCCATGAACTGCTGCTGTTCGATCAGAAAGGCTATTCACTCTGATCTTTCCATGGTCTGTCATCAATGAACGACCATGGTTCTTTCAGCACCCAATCAGATCCGTCATACTGATGCCCGGGTAACTGATTCGGAGAAAATCTGATGCTGGACTTCCTTTTCACAGCCGTCGATGACCGGGTCATCGATTTTGAAACATTAAAACTGCACGAAAAGCCCAATCAATACCTGGTTTTGCCAGAAGGCAATTTTTCAGCAGAGCCTCATCAGCTCAGCCCGGTTCTGAGCATCAGTGCCACAGAGCTGCAAAAACAGTTTTCAAACATCGCCCAAAGCCAGAAGAAGGTAGAAGTCTTGCGGACCAGTGATGATGGTTTGCAAGTCGACTACGTCCAGAGAACCCCTTTTATGGGCTACCCGGATACCATTACCGTCCGTTTTTACCCTCAGGGGGAAGACACCAGCACGCTGGCTATTTACTCTCGCTCACATTACGGCTACTCGGATTTGGGGGCTAACAAGAAAAGAATCACGCTCTGGCTCGATAACCTGAAAGCCTCAATTAAAGACCCAAAAAAGCATTAGATAAGAATATATCCGGACTCACTAATGACCACTATGTCGTGTGATAACCATCATTGACCAAGACAAGATATGCAATTTCAAATGATTATTAACCATCCCGAATGGTTACTGATGCTGCTTGCTCCGCTGTTTATCGGTTTAATGGTGGCGGAGTATTTCACTGGCCAAAGGTGCGGAAAGCTACCGGAAAATTCTGCCTATAAACTGCCAGAAGTGCTGTGCAACTTCTCATTAGCAGGTATGCATCAGCTGGCAGATCTCCTTACAGGCCTGTTGATTGTAAAACTCTATTTCTGGCTTTTTGGCTGGAAGTTGCTAGAGATTGAAATGAACGCAGCGTCCTTTGTTATTTTGCTGATCTTACAGGATTTTTGCTACTACTGGTTTCATCGCGCCAGCCACAGGGTGCGCTGGATGTGGGCTGCCCACGTCGCACATCATAGCTCGGAAAGAATGAATTTCAGCACAGCGTTTCGCCAAAGCCTGATGTACCCGATTGCTGGTATGTGGCTGTTTTGGGTTCCTTTGGTCATCATAGGTTTTGAGCCTAAATGGGTTATCTTTGCGGTCCTGCTTAACCTGGGGCTACAGTTCTTTGTTCATACACAGTGGGTTCGCACTCTCGGTAAGCTCGAACTTATTTTTAACACACCGTCGCATCACCGGGTTCATCATGGGCTCAACGCTCAATACATTGATAAAAACTATGCCGGTGTTCTGATCGTCTGGGATAAGCTATTCGGTACCTTTGAACCAGAAGTGGAAACCGTGCGCTACGGGATCAGCAAGCCTGTCAACAGCTATAATCCGCTGGTTGTGACTTTCTCTGAATGGTTGGATATGTACAGAGAAGTAAAAGGCAAACACACGACGCTCAAACAGCGTATGAAGATCTTTTTTGCTCCACCAAGTGATAAACCAACAGTGACAGAGTCTGAAAGTCCGGATCAAACGGTAAAAAAAGAAAATCAATAGGATTTTGACTGTCAACAACCGAGTAACCACTGAAGAAGGACGGAGTCAGATCCGGAACAGCCATGATATTG
>NZ_JAHHPS010000071.1:0-4398 GCF_024606275.1 Endozoicomonas sp. SESOKO4
AAACTTCCACAATCCGACTGGCCTGTTTAAACGTCAGCTTGTCTCCGACCATTGCCTGCAAGCGAATCGGTGCAAATTCATCGTCAAAATCGCAAGTTGTAAGGAATGGTGTCTTAAGGAACGGTGTTGTCTTACCGCTTTCTGCTGCTAATTCTGCCAGACCTATTGCAGCTTCCAGAGCTTGTTGTTTGAGTGAGTGCTGCTGCATGAAGGCATCCATAGCGGCTCGAATTTTTGCCTGTTTCAGTGTGTACTGGAAGGGGCCACGATCACTTTCGACAGCTGTCTCTGCGGCATTCAGGACTTCCTTCCTTCTCCTGATGTCTGCTTTCCTGATTTCAATCTCCTCTTCCAGACGGGCCTGTTTCATCAGTTGCCGGATCTTGCCACCATTACCATCTTTTCCGCCCAGTTCTAACTGTTTGTTTCTCAGGGCATCCATCCGTTGTCCAAAGGTGTCAGAAGTATCTGGTTTAAGATCCACGGCTTCTTCAGTGGCATCAAGAAACGCTTCATCATAATCTGCAAGATCGTCTTCTGCTTTTGATATAGCTTCATTTTTCTGCTTCAGGATCCAATCCAGCTTAGCCATTTCGTTCTTATGTACGGATTTAGCCTTCTCATCGGAATCTCCAAAATCGATATTCTCCTGTTTTTTACGATCCAGATTCTCCTGTGCATCCCTCTTTTCAAACCATCTACTGGTCAAGTCCATACATTTTCTGTCACGATCGCGCAGGAATTTCGTGACCTGAGCGTAGTTTTTTTTGGCTAAAGGCAGTTCATTCAATGCTTCCTCGAGGATACCGGTTTCGTCCGGATCATGATTATTTTTATGGGCTGTAACGGAGAAAATGTAATCAGTATTTTGCAGTGTACTGAGGTCACCTTCTTTGATCAGGAGATTCAGATCATGTTTGGCTCTCAGTTTCTCAGTGATCTCATCTCGTTTTTCTGCACTGTATTCCTGCAGGAAATGTCTGATGTCTTCTACTCGCTCTTCAGATGTTTGTTCGTCACCTGCAGTCAGACCCAGGTCGGTCTGAAGTTTTTTCATTAGCTGATTGAGAGCTACATCGTCTTTATCGGGGATATAGTCCAGGTCAGAAAGTTTCCCGGCAAATACAATGTGCTTGCCACGCAGCGTCTTCAGTTCGCGATGAACATCTCTCAGATTACTTTCAGCTTCTTCCAATGCTCGTCTGGCAGTGGCCACCTCACGATCAAGAACGTATCGGGGCTTGGGGCCCAGTCGGGCTATTTGCCTGTCAAGCTCTTTCTCAATGGCAGTAAGGCGCTCATTAACGTCAGGCTGACCCGCATTGAAAACTTCTTTATTCAACTGTTGGAGTTTTTTTTCAACCAGACTGTTCTGGTCTTCAATAGTGGCATCCTCTTTGTAGTCCTCAATGTTGAGTTGATGAGCCATTTCATTGTTCCAGACTCTTCGGGCAGCTTCGTCATCATAGAGTGCGTCTGATTTTTCGAATAATTCCTGAATTTTAGTGCTCAGGGCACCCTTTTGTTCAGCCAGGTCGTCATCCTGCTCAAATGCCACATTCAGAACTTTGGCCAGTTTGACAGTGGTAGCCTTGCCTCTTCCTTCAGCAGCAGCGTTTCTATGAGGGTAGATGTTCAGCTCTCTCTCTAAAGCTCCAAGCAGACTTGCCTGTTGTTTTTTGACTTGCATGTCCAGGCACGAATCTTTGACTTTATAGTGAAGAATCGCACGAAGCTTGTTGAGTTTGAGATCCCTCTCGTTCAGAGCTGCGCCGTCTTCTTTCCGGAGGGTTTGATCTATCTGATCCAGCAAGTGTCCTGAGACATCATCGCCGTCAAGTATTGTATGAACCCGGGCAAGTTTTACTGCATTGTCGTCCTCTTTATTGAATTTTATGTTGAGTATTTTTTCTATGGCTTCCAGCAGATCAGTCTGTTGGTCTCTGGCTTGCGTGTTCGGGCCAGGGTCCTGGAGTTTATAGTGAAGGTGCGCAAGAAGGGTGAGCAGCTGGAAATCCTTCGCGTGCAGAATTTTGCTTTCATATCTCCAGAGGATGCTATCAATCTCATCCAGCGTTTCACCCAGTATTTTATCTGAGAGATCATAGCTGTTAAGTACGCTGAAAATCCTGGTGAGTTTTGATGTTTTGTCATCCTCTTCACTGACGTTGATGTTGAGCATTTCTGCTACGACTTCCAGTATGTACCGGGCCTCTTCCTCTGCCCGCTGTCTGGCGTCTCTGATGTATTCCTGCATGTCTTCAGCAATGCCCTGACGACGGAGATACAGATCGTCGTTTTCATCAAGGTAATGAATCTCCAGAGCTTTTTCTACGGCACTCAGCGTCTTGAGGACTTTAGGCATGGCTTCCTGGAGGTCTGGTGTTGTAATGTCATCCACTTTCGGTTTCAAATCTGCAAGACGATGGAATCTGTTGTGTCGCATTACTTCAAATTGTGCGATGCGTTCTTCTAAATGTGCGATGCGTTCTTCAAACTGTGCGATGCGTTCTTCCAGTGCCTGGTTTTTCTGAAGCTGATCTTTATGAAATTCGTCGTCTGGAGCTCTCATTGAAAGTATTTCGTTGCGCAGGCTTTTTTGTTGAACATCCAGTATGTTAACTTCTTTCACCAGCTCTTCCACATAGACAGAAAGCCGTGCTCGCGCATCCTCAGATTGCCGATAGAGCAGGAGTGTTTCCTTTGTTAGCATTTCACTGGCAGTAACTTTCTCCGTTGTGATCCTTAACTGGTTTCTAAGCTTGATGAGTTCGCCTTCTGCTGCCCGCTGCTCTTCCAGCTTGATTTGATTCTCAATCATCTCTCTGGCCATGTCGGCCATGATTTTGTCTGCAAACGGTTTCGCGTTGTAAAAATTATCGGTCTGTAATTCGGCGGCAAAGGGTAAAATATTGAGAAAATTCCGAACAAAATGCGGGTTAGTCAGAAAATCTCTAAGTGCGGGTTTGAAGCTGAAGTGTTTTGCAAGTTGATTATGTATCGAGGGTGGCGTAATGAAAGACGAGGCGAATTTGACGTGTTCTACTGAGAAATAAAATTCATCTGCATGATCAGGAGTAGCAGCGGTCAATGCCTGCTGGAGAATTTCATAGTATGCCAGCATAAGCGCCGCATCATGATCTTCGAAAACACCAACATCGTGCCGCGCAGCTAACCCCTCGAGCAGTTCCATCTGCCTGCTTCGAATGACGTATTGGTAGCTTTTGATCTTGTCTTTTTTAACTTGTGTTGATACTCCAGGAGCGGGGGTATTAGCATCAACCCTTTTCCAGACGTCAAAGATTTTTTCCACAAAAGCGACATCTGTCGGATTCTGCTTCTGACCATGGAAAACAATAATCTCTCCCGGAGCTTCAGTCACTTCCAGCTTTGGATAACCTTCAGGCACAGGGCAAGCCCGCCACTCATCCCCAACGTTTACAACATAGCCGACGGGTTTATGGTAGTACAAAAGATCGTCCAGAGCTTTCTGTTGTAAACCCTCTCTCAGAGTATGAACCTGGGTATAGGCAGAGGTCGCTGCTGCCAAAAGTGGCTCATCATTAACAAAGAGTGCTTGATCCAGACTCTGCAAATCAGGAGGCTCATCGTCTGCAGCGACAAGGCGCATAAAGGTGCGACTGTTCACTTCAATTTTGTCAACTTCGATGGTGGCAAGGGCAACATAGTGATCAACTTCGCCAAGGCTACCTGCTCTTTCATTGGCTCCTTTCAGCACCCCGACCAAATGATTGGGGCTGGCGATTTTCGTTGTCGGTTCCAGTGGTTGGATGTCACCCGATTGACTTCGAACAGCCTTAATTGAATCCTGACTGGTCATTCCGTTTCTGACTTCAATGACCAGTACTTCTTCGGCAAGATTATGGGTAATCTTGAAGATCCCCTCATTACCTGCCTTCAGGACTTTGGTGTATTTCTGAGCAACGCCATCTTTGTCCGTTTCAAACAGATCAATACTGGAAACACCACCACTGATGCCAGAAAGAACATTTGTGAAGCCTTCAGAAGGAATCTCATAGCCAGCTCTGGTTTGAGTCTGATCGGGGTAGGTGGTGGTAATGGATTTGGGTATTGGTTGCTGGTTGTGACCTAAAGTTGGCTTAACTATGACCTCACTGTGGGTAAACTCCGCGTGTCCATTGCCCTGAATATCGATAGATTTTGTCTGTAGCCTGCGTTCGGTCAGTGCCTGTGTACCAAGGATGGAAGAACTGATGGCAACGGCCACGGCAAGGCGCAATGCATTGGGGCAAGCGTGTGTCATACTACTACCTCAGAACTGAGTACTTTTATTACCGTAAAAAGTGCTCGGCGCGGGATTCGTAGAGGGCACCCAGAGTGTAAGAGTAAGGAATACTTTCTGCATGGGAGAATGAC
>NZ_JAHHPS010000072.1:0-3187 GCF_024606275.1 Endozoicomonas sp. SESOKO4
GAATAATGAAACCGGTGGCCATACCCATCCAGCCAATCACTTCCCAGCCACGGAACACTCCTGCATCACTGGTCAATTTACGGATAGCATTCAGTGGGCTAAGGCGAGCCGAACGACCAATGGCCGTTTCAGCCATCAACAACGGTATACCTACCAGCGCGATACACAGCAGATAAACCAATACGAAGGCGCCACCACCGTATTGGCCAGCAATGTACGGGAATTTCCAGATATTACCCAGACCAATGGCAGATCCGGCGGCAGCCAGCATAAATGTCCAACGGTTGTTCCAGGTTTTGCGCGCGGTTGTCGGGTTTTGTCCTGACATGAGACTCCTCAATGATGTACAGCAAAATTCTTATCGAGTGAAACCTTCATGCAGAGTGCTGCAAAGATACTTCGAACAACACTGCATTTTATTGCAAGCCGCCCGGGCTATTCAGTCTCGAATCAGACAATCAGGAAAAGGAGCTCAAACGACAACCAGCTTGAAGAAGAGAGTAGAGTCATTATTACAGCCAGGGGCACAAATAACAGCCCACTCAACACCGAATAAAGCAGCTACCATAAAGCTTTCACTGGAGCATGAGGGCGACGCTGAGCATTGTATCGGTTTCATTTCTCACCTCAACCACTTTTTCCTACAATCACCACAAAAAAAGAAATATCCCCCAAAATAATTTACAACCCAGAACATTTAACCTAAAGAAAAGAAGCCCTGAACAAATACGAAAAACCGTCAGGAGCCTGAATGAGTAACTGTCATAAGCAACGACTGGTTTTATACGCTATCCACGTTATAATCCGCGCATGGCTAAAAGATCGAAAAAAAGCGGTAAAGGCGACTCTTCCATTGTCGTCAACAAAAAAGCCCGTCATGACTACCACATTGATGAGTCATTTGAAGCAGGGCTTTCACTGGCAGGCTGGGAAGTCAAGAGCCTTCGCATGGGTAAAGTGCAACTGGTTGACAGCTACGTTCTACTCAAAGATGGCGAAGCCTGGTTGATTGGTGCCCAGATAACACCACTGGATACAGCATCCACCCATGTGATGGCTGATCCTCTGCGCGACCGGAAACTGCTGTTGCACAGAAGAGAGTTAGCCAAGCTGTTCTCGGAGACTCAACAGAAAGGTCATACTTGTATCGCTACCAAGCTGTACTGGAAAGGTCATCTGGTCAAATGCCAGGTAGCCCTTGCCCGTGGTAAGAAAGAGTTCGACAAGCGTGCTGCCACTAAAGAGCGCGAATGGAATATCGAAAAGCAGCGGGTTATGCACCGAGGCTAACTACATGACAGATGTCTTTTTATAAGCATCCCGGGTATAAATAACAGGTTGACTTCTATGCCACTTTTTGAATAATTAGCCTCAGGTTTCTCTGGGGGCGATCTGGATTCGACGACGGTTACGAAACCTTAGGTGCATGTCGAGAATGTAGTGATTCTCGTAAATCAAAACACTACAACCTTTTAGTTGCTAACGAAGACAACTTCCAAGGAGCTATGGCAGCTTAATACCTGCCTCCTCCCGGTCACTCCGACTTGCCTGTTGGCTGGAAATGACCGCTATTGAAAACAGGATCGCCTTGATGTCTGCCTGGGGCTGACAGGTTAAACTTTTCAGGATCGCGCAGTGTCACCCTGACCGTTGGGTCGTTCTGCGTTAGCCTAAAAACGGAATCTAAACATGTAGAGCCGAAGGCGGAGAATCGGCGGACGCGGGTTCAATTCCCGCCGCCTCCACCAGCTTGCAAACAGCCCTGATGAGCCCTCAGAAGCCATCAGGGCTTTTTATTAACCCTCAATTCTAATAGCAGAATTTCATGGCAATGGTTTTTCTCACTTGCCTTCAAACCAGTGATCTTGACGATGCAAGACAGAGTCAACCCATACTCCCGAAGGATTCTACTTTGGCGTAGCTGTGTAGTGTTTCGTATCGGTCCGATTTTCTGCAAGCCCTGTCCTCACTGTTCTATTTTTCCTGCCCGGGGCGATTCATATCCAGCAAATCAATATTCATTTTCATCCACAGCAGAGTAGCGGCCAGATTAACATTGTTACGACAGGTTCCATCATTGACGGTTAACAGGCCCCGAGTCTCGTCGATTATCTGATTCACCTCCTTTTGGCATTCTTCAGGAAAATTTTCCAACAACCGTTCCAGGTTTTGCTGCCCTTGAGTCAGATGTGCAAACCTCGAAGGAAACTGGCACAACTGATGCAACTTAACCAAATCTGACTCCAGCCCTGATTTCTGCCAGGTTCCGAGAGACATAAGAATTAAGAAGTCCAGGTCATACGTATCAAAGGCAGACTTGTCCAGTGTTTCGGCATAGTTCGTGCGCTCACCATTGATGACCAATTGCCCGGGTTGTTCAGACCCCTCCAGGTACATTATTTGCGAATAAAAGCTCAACATATTGTCTTTGGTAAGAGGTTCTTCATCCGCATAATAACCGTTTTCGGACAACACAGGGGACTCCAACAATGTTTCCAGATCGTGCAACGCAAATGACTCACAGCCAAAACCACCGGCTTGTCGAGGAGGCAGAAAGAAAAACTGGGAATCAGTAAAACCGTGATACTTTATCGCCAGTATTAACGCCAAACCGACAAAATGCGGCAGGGGTGAATAAGTTTTGTCTGCATGGTACTGCTTAAAAACAGTTAAACTATCAGCAAAAAAAACCTGAAAATGCCCCCTGCTATTTCTCCTGATAGAAACAACACTAACGTGACCTGTTTTAACCTGAAAAATATAGTTTTTTGGTTTTTGTGCTGCCATTAATGGCAACTGGGTTACAAATAACGAAACCAACTGGTGAAGACACTGTGGAAAACCAAGATAAGCATGCATGAGCCTTATAATCTCCGGGCTGGCAGCATCCAGAACCCTGTCAAGCAGCTCGTATTTGGGCAGCCCTTCAGGTAACTCAAGGTCAGGAAGTACTGCTTTGGCAAATGATCTGATATAAATTTCTGGCACTCTCTTAAACTCGGGATACTCAAGTAAAATATGCGTCATTTCACCTGTTTCCAGCTTTTCGGGAAAATAAAGCTCAAGTAGTTTCAGAACCCCTTTCCAACGGTATTCCGAGTTCTCCAGGGAGCCCTTTTCTTCTAAAATACCGGGATTCTGCTCATACAACTCTCGCAATTCTGCCTTAAAATCATCAATATTTTTT
>NZ_JAHHPS010000073.1:0-1003 GCF_024606275.1 Endozoicomonas sp. SESOKO4
ACCGGATCGGCTGGCCGTCAACAGGTAATAATAGGGGGCCTCAAACACCAGCAATTGCGAGTCATCTTTGCCCGGCAATGTCCTTGATACCTTGCGACCAAACACCGCGCCATGCTTTGTGGCGCTGAATTCACGGAATTGCCTGATTTCCTGATCCAGGATCCTGGCACTCTTGAACAACACCTGTTGATTGACGAGGTCAATAAAATAGTAGCCAGTGGTCGGGCTCCCCTGGATCGGTTTTACCTTATCACTGGGGGCAATGAGCTGGATTTCTTTGTGGTGGCGGGTATCGTACCAGAGCTTCACCCGGTCTAACTTATGCCAATCTGCTTTGGCCAGTCCCAGCTTGCCGGGGAAGCAGGAATAGGGTGCATCGCGATGCCCAGCGGCCTTTTTTCTACAGTCCTTCAGGTATTCAGACCAGAACTTGTACGGTATTTTGCGTGACGACTTGAGCCACCAGTTCGGCGCCTGAGCCATGCAGTGTGCATAGATCGAGGTGGCCTGGCATTCTTTCAGTTCCAACGGCAGAAACCGGCTGAAAGCGGTGTGACGGGTCGTTATTCCGAGCAGTTTCGGTGCCCTTAACTCCTTTTCATTCAGTTTCTTAGTGTCGTATAAACGGCGAATTACCTTGCGATCCGTCGGCAGCCATTCAAACTGTGCGTTGGCATCCTGGGCTATCACTCTATAGGGGGTGTCCGGCGTCGGGGCAGGAAACCGGAAACAGGTCTCACCCAGGTAGAGGGTCCAGGTTTTTTCGGTCTGGTTCAGCACGGTTGAACAGCTTCGCGTCCCGCCGGCCTGCTCGGTTATGCAGGCATAGGGGCGTTGTCCGTTGTAGTTCAACACCCAGGTAGCGGCGGTCTTTCCACAGGTTTGAATGCGCCAGCGATATCAACGAGCTCCACTACTCCTCGGTTCCCTACCACCTGATCGACAATGCCCTGAAGACATTATGCTCGAAGGAGCCGCGTTTAACCCCCTACCAATGTGAAAG
>NZ_JAHHPS010000074.1:0-2548 GCF_024606275.1 Endozoicomonas sp. SESOKO4
AAGCCACCCCGGCGGCAAAGGAATCGTCCCAACCTTCAAACCACGGGCTTGGGTAGTCGATCATAGGCGCAGTGAGAATGGCTCTTAGCCCGCAGCGCTCTACCACTTGGGCGATGATCTCCGGGTAGAAGTACATATCGACAAACGTTGTGGTGCCGCTACTGATCATCTCGTAGCACGCAAGTTCAGCTCCCACTTCGATAAACTCTGGTGTTACGAACGCAGCCTCTAGGGGAAAAATGGTTTCCTCAAGCCAAGTCATCAGCTCAGTATCGTCGGCAATGCCTCTGAACAGTGTCATGGCGGTGTGGGTGTGGCCGTTGATTAAACCCGGCAATAGCACTCGACCTTCACCACGAAGAATGTGAGTAGACTGATATTCGTCGTAGATCGCCTGTGCTGGGCCTACCGCAATAATTTTGCCATCATCGACCACCACCGCGCCCTGCTCAATCACCTCGGCCTGATCATTCATGGTCACCACATAGTCGCCGGCAACAATGAAATCAACGTTGTCTCGGCAGGCGGCTAAGTGTGCAGCGCACAATACTATCATGCTGTATTGCAATAATTTTTTAGATGGCCAAATGAAGCGGGTAGGGAAACGCATTTTACTCTCGAACAGGATGATCAAAAGAGCCAGTGTACCCTGCTTTAGCGTGCGAATTAAAGGGCGCGCCAGCAGCGCCTAAATCACTATAAGCCCAAGTACGCCGACGCCATTTGGTAGGCGTTGTTTTTGAATTCAGCGCTGTCTACATTGAGCGGGGTATGATGGCCGTTGGCAGGCAGTAGCGCCCACATCAACGCGCCTCTGATGATGCCGTGGGTATAGGTTATCGCCAGGTTTAAGTCCGAGTGATGAATTCGATGTCGGTGGGGCTCTATTAAACGGCAGATAACCGCCACCAAGTGCTTGTTCCAGTCCACCAGTAGGTCGTGCATTTTACTGTCAACAATACGTTGGCGCTCCATCAAGCGAATGAATCCGTTATCGATACGGGCGGTAGAGAACATAATTTCTAAATGAAAGGCGAGGATATCCTCGGCGGTTTTGTCCTGCCACTGGCTATCTTCGGTAAGACGATCAATCTGGGCAAAGCGTGATCTTCGATACATTTCCAGTAGAGTGTAAAAGATTGATTGCTTGTCGGGAAAGCGGTGATATACCGCGCCCATAGATACACCAGCTGCTTTACAGATGTCAGTCATGGTGGATTCTTGGTAGCCCTTTTCCACAAACAGGCTTTTGGCGGCGCGCAGTATTTTAATCATGGTTTCTTTACTGCGCTTTTGTGTTGTCGTCGAAACCCATTCGCTGTCATCCAGCCAGTCGATACCAACGCCTTGAAATACATCGTTATTTTTCATTGACCACTCAGTCTAGTCGCTATTGCCGTGCAGGTGCAGTGTAAGCCATCTCGGTGGCGAATAAAATTTACCCATATAAAAAACAATCATAAATGTTTTACATGGTGAAAAATTGCTGGCCCACTAAAACCAGAGTGATCACTCGGGTTTTTATTCTTGAATCCCGCAACTACTTATAAAGCACAATAACAATAAAAAATTAAGGTCTGTTATGAAGCCAGTCGAGCCGCATCCTTTGACTATGGATGCCAGTGATCAAGGCGTTTTGCGTGGTGATCCAATCACCGGTGAGCGCTACTATTGCCCTGAATTTGCCAAGCAAGAATGGCAGCATCTTTGGACGAATATTTGGCATGTGGCCGGGCGTACCAAAGAGCTTGAGGAGCCTGGCGATTACGTAGTGCACAATTTTATGCACGAGTCAGTGATGTGCGTAAAACAAAGCGATGGCAGTATTAAAGCGTTTTATAATGTCTGCCAGCACCGTGGTTATCGGTTGTTGTCGGCCGACAACGGTTATGCACAAGACTTTCATTGTCCTTACCATGGTTGGGTGTGGGGCTTAAATGGCGTGCTTAAAGATCTACCCGATCAAGACGACTATAGTCAGGGTAACCCCTGCGGCAAATTAACTCTGAAAACACTGCGCTGTGATACTTGGGGTGGATTGATTTGGTATACCTTCAGTGATAACGCGCCCAGTCTTTACGATTACTTAGACCCACTGCCAACGCTATATCGAAATTACCCCATGGACACGGCCATTCGGGTGTTCTCTCGTAAAATAAAACTCAATTGTAACTGGAAGTTTTCCACCGATAATTTTAGTGAGTCTTACCATACGCGCACCGCGCACCCACAGGTGCCGCCGTGGATAGACCAAGATCACTGGAGTGCCAGACGAGAAGTATTTCCCAATGGCCATGGTCGCACTGTTCAACCCATGCGGCCATCGTTGCGCGATCGCTTGCCCGAAGGTGAGCCTCACCCCTTTGATGCTTTGCTGCAGTTTTGGGGGATAGATCCAGCCAGTTATCCAGACTACGAAACCAAAGCCATGCAGGGCTGGCTGGATTTAAAAGCTGCCAAAAAGCAGCGTTGGCAAGAGCGTGGCTATGTGCACTACCAAAACATGAACGAAGAAGAGCTTACCGACAGTCCACACACAACCATGGTA
>NZ_JAHHPS010000075.1:0-1910 GCF_024606275.1 Endozoicomonas sp. SESOKO4
GGCTCCGGTCATACCGGCAATCTGACCTGTCAGTCGACGTTTGATCAGGGGGACGGCTGCAAATACGGCACCTTCACCGGCCTGCACAAAGAAGGAGCAGGCCATAGCAGCAACCACAGCCAGAACCAGAGGCCAGCCGGAGTCTATGATGCTCATCATGTAGTAACCACCGGCCAGCCCTGCAGTCAGAACAAGCAAGGTGATCTTACGACCAAACTTGTCGCTCAGTAATCCTCCACCCGGACGAGACATCAGGTTCATAAAGGCATAAGCGGAAGCTACCAGACCTGCCATGACCGGATCTAATTCAAAGGTATCTGCGAAGAACAGGGGCAGCATAGAAACTACTGCCAACTCTGAGCCGAAGGTGGCGAAGTAGAGCACGTTCAGAACAGCCACCTGCTTGAACTGATACTGGTGAATGGCTGGGACAGGCTCGGAGAAAATCTGCTTGTTAACCTGCCAGACTTTCCAGGCGTCAAACAGATAGATGGCCGTCAGGCCTGCATATATAGCCGTTGAAATCCCGGCACTCAGCATGGCAACACCTTTTGGTGAAAGCTTCCAGGTCAGCAGAGCCAGTGCGGCATACATGGGTATCTTCATGATCAGCAGCAGGACAAAATCGCCCTTGCTGGTGACTTCCATGGCACCAATGTTCTTGGGCCGGAAGTAGGTGGAGCCTTTAGGGGTGTCAGTGACGTTCATGTAGAAGACGACACTGAACAGCAGGGAGATTAATCCGGTCAGGCCGATTGCGTAGCGCCAGCCATCTTCTCCACCAAAGAGCAGGGCAATGGTGGGCAGAGACATAGCGGCAGCGGCAGAACCAAAGTTGCCCCAGCCACCGTAAATCCCTTCAGCGGTACCCAGTTGGCGGGCCGGGAACCACTCAGACACCAGACGAATACCGACTACAAAGCCTGCACCAATAGTTCCCAGCATAAAGCGGGCTATGGCGGCCTGGGTGAAGTCATCCGCCAGGGCATACATAAAACAAGGAATACTGCAGATGGCCAGAAGTCCGGAATAGACTTTTCTGGGACCGTAAACATCGGTGAGCATACCAATGATGACTCGAGCCGGAATGGTGAGGGCCACGTTCAGAATCAGCAGGGTTTTAAGTTCTTCACGAGTGAGGCCCAGAGACTCAGAAATAGCCAGGGCCAGTGGCGCATGGTTAAACCAGACCACAAAGCTAATAAAGAAGGCAATCCAGCTAAGGTGCAGAATCTTGGTTTTCCCGCTAAATGAAAACAGGTTAAACGAATCGGGGTTGCTCATACATCCTCCTTGTTTAAGAGATTTCCCAATCAAAAGCAAACATCAGGCCAATATGGTAAATGCTTGAATTTAAGTTGCATTTTTATTCGTTTTTAATGAATTTTCTCTTATGTATAGGGGAGTCCTTTATTTAAGTATGCAAAGTCTCTAACTATTATTTTTCTTCTCACCAAAATGGTGCTTGTCAGCGGTTTGGTTATTTCCGGGTGCATTATTTTTGTGCAGGCACCTGGATTGCCCCGAGATATACTCCTGTTTTTTAGCGTGTTTTGAAAGTGGGCACGACAGTTGCTTAAACACAACCATTAGAAAAGAGGCTGGCTCTAATGGATGTAGTTGTTCCGGCCCAATGCGTCACATTGAAGAGGATGTCCGAGATGATCGGAAAAGAAACCCTGGTGGTAGTCGGTAATGGTATGGTCGGTCACCGCTTTCTTGAGAAGCTGGTCGACGCCGGAGGCCTGAATCGTTTCGAAGTGGTAGTGTTTGGCGAGGAAGTCCGTCCTGCCTATGACAGGGTTCATCTCAGTGAGTTTTTCACGGGGCGCTCTGCGGAGGACCTGTCTATGGTTTCTGAAGGCTTTTATGAGCAGGAAGGCATCAATCTTGTTCTTAATGAAGCCATC
>NZ_JAHHPS010000076.1:0-2477 GCF_024606275.1 Endozoicomonas sp. SESOKO4
GCGGCGGACGTTTATTGAAAGGCAGAATCCCGATTCTTTGCTCGCCAAAATCCTGAACAATCGATTCCATCTCTGTTATGACAACTTCTCAAAAACAAACCAGCTCATTCGCAATCTGGTGTTTCGGGCTTGGCCTGATACTGCTCTGGTTGGCATTTTCACCACATACCCTGCCCTGTTTCTTATGCAGCCCCCTGACAACATCGTACTCATACGACAAGGCTCCATATCCTTGACCGCACTGACGGAACGGATTGCTGATGTTGCCTATCAACAAGACTGGATCAATAAAAGCGAGTACCAGAAAACCAGAATCACCAATGAAGTCTGGAGTGGCAGTTTGCTACCTGAAAATATAAACCTGTTCAATAAAGGTAAACTCAATGAACCACCATACCGTTAAAGAACTCTCACCTGCCGTCTTGAATACAGCACAAGCAGCAAAGTACATCGGCCTGTCAAAATCTGAATTGGATAGAGCAAGGATTTCAGGAGAACTTTGCGGGGAAGCTCCCCCAAAATTTTTCAGGGTGGGCAAAAAATTAGTCCGGTATCGGGTAGAGGATCTGGATAGCTGGCTGAACAATCAAAAAAGCTATGAAAGTCTGGCTCAGCAATACTCTGACAATGTGTAATGCATCCGACCTATTGACGACCCATCGCAAGGATAAAAAAGGCTCAAAACCTGGAGCCTTTACTATATCTGGCGCTCCCTGGAGGATTCGAACCTCCGACCTGCCCCTTAGGAGCACCTTATAACCAGTCGCTATAAATATTATAGCGTTTCATTATTAGCTTGAAAGCCTTGATATTAATGAGCTATTGCCTATTATAGTGTCTCAGTGCATCTCATAAAATACCACCAAAGCGCACGAGAAACCTACACCCATACCTACACCTCTTTTGGGTGAAAAAGTGATATAACAATGAGTAATATAACTGACATGGAGGCCCGAAGCCTGAAGGACGGGCAGACAATTACAGAGAAGCTTGGCCGTAATCGTGGCACTTTTCTCATACGTCGTCGAGGGCAGAGTTATATTGCTTTCTATCGCTACTTTTCTGGAAAAACCAAGCGGGAGATCTCTCTTGGCTCCTATCGCTATTCAACATCAGCGGCTGGTTTCTCTCTCAAAGAGATACGGGAGAGAGCCATCAACCTGGCCAACATTCGTCAGGCGATATCACCTGCAGACCTTAAATCCCACCTTGAGAAACAAGCTGAAGAACAACAGCAACAAGCAGAGGTAGAGGCGCAGAAAGGCTCTTTCGCTGACCTTCTTGATGCTTACGTAGATGATTTACGAAAACGGGGAAAAGACAAAGAGCGGGAATACAGCCGTATTGTCCAGAAAGATATTAAAGATCCCTATCCAAACCTTGCCGGGAAAAAAGCCAAGGATGTTACAGCAGACGACATTGTGACCATTCTGGCCAAAGTCCATAACCGAGGCTCAGAAAATCAAGCCAACTGTGTCAGGGCCATGCTGCATGCAGCCTTCTCTTTTGGATCAAAGAGCGACTACGACCATACCCGGGTCGGAGAGAAGCGGTTCTACCTCACTCACAACCCGGTAGCTATGACCAAGAAAAATACCCAGGTAGAAAAGAGCCGAGTTCGGGTATTAAATAACCGGGAAATCCACCAACTCTGGCATAACATCAAAGATGCCCCTGAAGTGGGTATTGTCATCAGCCTGTGTATTCAATTCCTCATTGCAACCGGTGGCCAACGCCCCAGCCAGTTACTCAGGGCAAAGTGGGTAGACTATGACTTTGAAAGAAACTGCGTATCCTTTGAAAACAAAAAACGGAAAGGTGAAGCACTGATCCACACCATACCTCTGACTCCCCGTGCCCTTGGTATCATCGCCGAAGTCAGAGAGTACACATCCCACCTGCCTTGGCCTTTTGCATTTCAGGAAGCAGCCCCTGTCAGAACCGATAGCCTGTCAACGGCACTTGACCGCTGGCATCGCTACCGCACCAAACTATGTGAACAGAGCGGAGATTTACTGACCGCAAGATACACACCGAGTTGCCTGAGGGATACAGCCAAGTCCCTGATGATAGATGCAGGCATTAACCGAGAAATACGCAACCTGATCCAGAGCCACCAACTGACTGGAGTCGACTATGAACATTACGATCGTCACGAACACCTGTCAGAAAAACGTGAGGGAATGGAGCGTTATGATGGGCTTCTATCCAACATTCTCACAACTCCAAAGCCCCCAAGATACTAAAGGCCAAATTTGCTCTGCAAATAGGCTAAAACTTTTGAAGATCGCCACTTATAGGCAATAGACCAACAATCTTCACTCTTACCATCAATCACGACAGCTTGATAAATATTGCCTTTGTTTTGGTTTGACTCAGCCATCATCCTAAAAGCGTCAACGGCATCAATCTCAGCAGCGAGCATAAAGGGCGTATACCCTTTCACTGGAGACATTTGAGTCGCATTTGGGTCTGCT
>NZ_JAHHPS010000077.1:0-8292 GCF_024606275.1 Endozoicomonas sp. SESOKO4
GCGGCGGACGTTTATTGAAAGGCAGAATCCCGATTCTTTGCTCGCCAAAATCCTGGTAGTTCGGACTCATTTCTTATATGAAAAATTCTCAAAAACAAATCAGCCCATTCGCAATCTGGTGTTTCGGGCTTGGCCTGATATTGCTCTGGTTGGCGTTTTCAGGTCAAAACATGACCCAGTACCTGTACAAAGAGCAGCAACAATATGCTCAAAGGCTGGGGCAGGAGAACGCTGTATGGATTATACGAACAGGCGACCAATTATATACAGCCACCATTATGAAATCGGGTATTCAGGACTTTCTTTTGAAACATACGACTATAGACCGAAACTCGGGTGAAGGGTTGGCAAAGGCCATGGAAATCTTTCAGAGTGTGGTTAAGAACTTCCTTAGTCTGATACGACAGCTGTTCTATCGGATCTCCGTATTGCTGGCTTGCCTGCCATTCTGGGGCGTGATGTTTATTGCAGCTATTATCGACGGCCTTTTGATCCGAAAAATCCGTTATCACGATTTTCACTATACCAGTCCATTGCAAAACCTCTGGAGCCGACGGGCATCAAAATGGATTCCGGGTTTATTCCTGTACCTAATCATCATCCCTTTACCGGTTCCAGTATTGCTGATTCCTGCCGCCGCCTGGCTGGCTGCACTATGTCTGGGATGGTGGACAGCCAACTGGCAGAAGAAAGTCTGATGCCCTTCGTTCTGCTATTAGTCGGAATATATTCAGTGACTGCTTCAGCTGAACAACAATGGTTTAGCCGCCACTCTGAAGGCTGGTTCTGGTATGAGCAGATTGCCGAGCCAGAAACCGACGAGAATGAAGCCAACGATCAAACCAAAAGACACCAGCCACACACAACCGCATGGATCAGAAATAACATCGGTCTATACCTGGACAAAGCCATCGAGCTTCCCAGTAGAGAAAACGTCAGTAACTACCTCTATCTCGACAGGTTGATAAAAGAAAAAGCAGAACGGTTTGCCCGTGTCGGAAAACAGGTGATTGAAGGTGACCCATTGCTGGATGAAAACGTTCGTCGCCCTATATCCCCAGCTGCCGCCAAAATAAGTGATGACATGGTGCAACACGCCAGGCAACAGGTTTTACAGCAAATAGCGAAAATTGCCGGGCTCGTTTTTTACTATCAAGGAAGGTGCAGGCTGTGTCAGTTGCAGGCTCAGACTTTAATGGCATTAAGCCAGCACTACAGCTTCAAACTGATTTCCTTTTCTACTGATGGCGAGCTTATTCCTGATTTGCCTGACAGTCGAATCGACAGAGAACCCAGTCCAACACTCAACATACAAGCCTACCCTGCTCTGTTTTTGATGAAACCACCCGACGAAATTATTCAGCTTCGGCAGGGAGTCATTTCTTATATTGATTTGCATAACCGTATTGTTGAAGCAGCCCATGAAGCCCAATGGATTAGCGAGCAGGACTACAAAAGCACGTTAATTGTCCGGGATAACTGGAATGACGCCAGCGCAAACGCAATTCCACTCGCAGGCCGCAAGCTCAAAAAACATCATTCAATAGGTGAAATTGATCATAAACAGTCAAAATCAGCTCTGGTCCATTAAGCGTATCGCTGACTTCCTTGATCTCTCAGTGAACTACACACGAAATGTCATCGTGAAGCAGGCAAACTTTCCCGAACCAAGATTTTCAATCATCGAGGTCAATGGAAAAAAACAAAAAAGCAAACCACGCTGGCTCGATAAGGAAATCAGTGAATGGGTGAGTCAGGAGTACTGCCCCCGATCTGAAATGGAAGAAAAGCAACCTGTAAAACGAGGACGCAAAAGAAGGGTATCAGATGAATTCCAAATCTGAACCGTTTGATTTTCAAGCCAATTTACAAGAAAAATCCTTTGCAGTTTTTCTGAAGTATTTCAGTGTCCTGTTCATATCGGTGTGACCTGCCTGCTTTGCCAACTCAAAGGGTGTCAGTTTCTCAGATAACCGGGTGAGCGCCTCATGTCTGGAATCACGAAATTCAAGATCGTCGATCAGAGTTTTTCTGACAGCAATGCTAAATATAGAACTTACGTTCAGTTTTGAGCTGGAAAACCAATAGTCACCCTCTGTTTTCCCTAACAGTAATAACCGGACTGCTTCACTGGACAGTGCCAGTGTCTTTTTCTTCTTCTCTTTTGTTCTCTCTGCGGAAAGGTTGATCACCCTGTTATCAAAATCGATTTCACTGGCTACCAGATATTTCACTTCCTGTTGCCTCATCGCCGTTTCGATGCATAGCTTCCACAGCAGTGCCACCGTTTGAGCCGGTGTTTCAGGAGCCTTTTGATCTTCCCAATGATCCAGCGCAAAAAGTACCTGCTGAATTTCTTCTTCTGACACTCTGCGATCCCTTGATGCTGATCGATCATCGGCAAATTTGACATTGGCAAAGGGCGACTTTTCGATATATCCCCATTCCCGAGCCATCGTAAACACATTACACAAGAAATTCTTCTCCCTGGCTACTGAGCTTTCCTTGACCGAACTGAGTCGGCTCATTTTCCACTCAGCAATGTGAAAGCTCTTGATGGAAGAAATGGGTTTATCCATCAAATCAGGCAGAGGGGAATGATTCTGGTTGGTCGCCATCTGCTGAAACCGCTGATTCTCGCGTAATGCGGTTTCCCTGCCTTTCTTCCTTGGACTGACTTCATCAACGTATCGAACAAATGTTTCTCTAAGGGTTTTTCGATGCAACTGATGACGCATGACCTCTTCTGCATTCTTCCCATATTCATCAATTTTTCGCTCAAGGCTGGAAGCCCATAAAGCAGCTTCTTTTTTTGTGTCGAACGTGCGGGCCTGGTCAATGCCCTTTTTTCTAACCCGGGCCAACCAACCAGCTTTTCTCTTTTCGAGCCTGGCCATAACAACCTCCGCATTTTTCTGAGGAAGGTAAAAACTGCATGAATTCTGTGCCAATCCCAGTGCCAAAAATGAGTGGCACAAATGACACAAGCGAAGTTTAGCAAGATGAAGAATGATCAATAAAAGAAATGGTTATATAGGGAGGATTGAGCGCAAGACTTTGGCGCAGTAATCGTATAGTGAAAAAACGTGAGAAACAGGTACAAAAAAAGCCTCCCATTTCTGGAAGACTTTTTGGAGTTGGTGCCCGGAGCCGGAATCGAACCGGCACGATCTTAACGATCGGCAGATTTTAAGTCCTATGTACATATCAATAATACCAATGCTTCCAAGAGTTTATTTTTATAAGTGGCACCAATGTGGCACCGACATCAAATATCAGGGATGGCATCAGTCGCTTCACGCTGGTCAACCGTCCTTCTGTTGAAGTACTTCATTGTGGTGGCGAGTGATGAATGGTCTGCAAGTTCCTGAACGGTTTGAGGCTTGATACCTTTGTTCAAGAGATGCGTAGTCATAGTTGCACGGAAGCCCCAGTGAAAAGGCTTGATATAAGGTAAGCCAACCTCACGAAATATTTTTGTTGCATAGTGGCTGATGTTGCTAGTGTCGGAATGCCACTGTCGACCATCGCCTTTGTCCAGAAACCATTTTTCTTTCCTGGAACGATTCGCTAAATCTTGCTTTAGAAAATCATAAAGCTGGTCATTGATTGGCTTATTTGGAAACTTCATTTTCTTTGGCTTCCAGCCCAACTCTGGCACTTCTCTAATGCGGATAATTCTTCTTTTCATATCAATAGCTGACAGAGGCAAAGACCACAGAGCACCAAGTCTCAGCAAAGTATTAGAAGCCATCATGAATGCACGGTACATATTGGTTATGGCGCACACGTCATCAGTGCGTGTGTATTCTGCCATTTTTTGTAGTATCAACTGTTTTGCTCTGGAAAGATCCTCCACTGTGTATGTTTCCATATCCTTCTGGGGCACAGTTGGTATTTTTAGTTCATGACGCTTGTCGATAATGTCATGAGCAAAACACCAGCGCAGGAAAATACCCAATTGTCGAACATGAGTACTCTGGGTAGCTGCAGACATAGTGGTGCCATCCACCTTACCAGGTTGTTTCTTAAGGTATTTGATAAACAGAATATTTTTCTTGCGGTCAAAATCACGAACTTCATGATTACCAGCAGCTTTCAGATAGTAGTCAATTGAACGGACATACAGGTTCACCGTTTTTTCATCATTAGTGATTGTCAGTTCATCCTTCCATTCGTCACGGGCCTGACGCATGGTCATTCGCTTTTTTTCCTGCTTCTGTTTTTTTAGTATCTCTTCTTCTTTGGCCTGATCCGCTTTAAGCTGGTCGGCAGTTTTTTCGTAGAGCTCCCATAACCTGGCACTCTGTTCTTCTTTGTCCAAATGAGCAATAGATGCTTCAGAGCACAACACTCGCCGTATACCATTACGCCCCCGCTGATAACCACCCGGTGGCGGGAATTGCCCTACCCAATTGCCTCTATCCTTTTTGTATCGTTTCCTTGCCGCTGCCATTACTGGTGACTCCCGATCCAGACCACCTGCCCTATCACCTCCAACTTCTCAGGTGACAGCTGATAGCTTCTGTATGCTTTGTTATCACTGACCACATCAACTCCAGCACCGGGCAACCACTGCAACCGCTTTACAAACACATTGCCGTCTATTTTGACAAGAAAAAGACCATCACCTTTGGTACGGCTGGTGTCCAGCAGCAGCTTATCGCCTTTGTTGATGGTTGTGGCCATAGAGTCATCACCAGCCTTGAACATCACACAATCGTCTGGATTGGTGCTCATCTCATTAACCAGATAACTCCGCTCAAACATCACTGGTGCATTGCCCTCTTCGTAATAGGACACAGCCACATAACCACTGGCATTAGTGATGCCTGGTGCATCTCCATGACCATCATCACCATCGACCAACCAGGAAATAGAGACCCCGCCAGCCCGGGCAATAGCTTGTAACTGAATCAATCCTGGATTCTTCACATCGTCCCTGATCAGTCTGGATAACTGAGATGTACTGACGTCTGTCATCTCATGCAGGTTAGATGAACCACCGACCTGCTCCTGAACATAGCGAATACGAGCACCCATTGTTTTTAGTTCGTAGATCATCTAATTCTCCGTATTCCAGATTTGGGAAAATATCCCTGATATGGGTTGACATCCATACAGGAAGTGTTAATTTTCACATTAGGGATTTAAGCCCATATCTGCAAGTTTCGCCCGATTTATGCAGATTTCGTTAGCTACAAGGGCATTTCTAGCAAGTACGGGAAAATATTGCAATGACGGAAGAGAATTTGACTGAATTTTTAAGCCAGTTTGCCCGAATCATGACCAGAAACCATGATCTGGACATCCGCGTGGATGATTTCCTGACCCGAGACGAAGTGTGCAAGATCATCAAGATCAACAAAGACACACTGCGCACCCGTATCCGTTCCGGCCAGTTTCCGGAGCCCGTATCCGTTGCCGGACAGGAACGCTGGGCAACCTCCCAGATCAATAAGTTTATCTACAAGACCAACCCTCATTTGAGCGCCAGCCGAGACCTGCGCGATGAAGCACGGGCAGCTATCGAGGAGCATTCAGCATGAACTTCAAGATAGACAGGGATGAGCAAATCGTCGACGCGCTACGCAACGATCATTCGTTCAGTTTCAAGGAAACCACCAAGGTACTGCGCTATGGTCGCTGCCCAGACTGCAATCGCAAGTCAGTCTGGGTTTCAAAAGAAAAGCCAGGTCGTGTTTTCTGCGACCATCAGGAAAGCTGTGGCTACACAGAAACTACTCGCGAGCTTTACCCAGACCTTTATGAAAATTATGTGGAGCGTTTTCCGGCCACCATCGACGATCCGAATGCCACAGCCAGAGCCTATCTTGAAGAAGCTCGGGGTTTTAATCCGGGCCTTATTGCTGGCTGGTACCAGCAAGGTTGTTTCCAGCACCATGGATTGATGGCTCCCACCGTTCGCATTCCATTATGGGATGAGCATTTTGAAGAGCGCCTGATTGATAAAAATCATATCCAGCAGGCAGGCCGAAAAAACAACTACACCAAAAACGCCCCAAAGGAAGACCGACAATGGCAGCCGCCTCTCTTTAAACTGGAAGATAAAGACACCTGTGTGATTACAGAGGGTATTTTCGATGCCTGGGTGTTCTATCACTTAAACTATGACATCAAAACCAGCTACAAGGCAGTAGCCGCCTTTGGCAGTGGCAACCTCCCCCGCAACCTGATCACAGAAAATAAAGGACGGGATATTGTCTGGGTGCTGGCCTATGACAATGACGACGCTGGCCTGAAACACCTGGCCGACCATATCAAGTTTATCGAAGACCTGGACGAAACCGTTCAGGTGATGCTCCGTCGCGGAAAGAAAGACTGGAACGACGAATACCAAGAAGGAAACCTGGACCAGAAGTATCTGGATGACAGTCTGTGGCGTGGTTGCCTGGCTCAAGCCAAAGACCACAAAGAAAAAGCCTTCTGGCGCTGGATGAAAACGCCCTGCTCCCGTTTGATCATCGACCATGGCCATGCCCTTTGGCGTTTCAAACTCAGTGAAAAAGCTGTTGAAGACTTTGATGAGAACTTTGGCGAGATCAAACGTTCATCTTTCTGGACTGATCCGAACGCAGCCGTCGAGTCTGCCCGGATTCTCTTCAATGGCTACACCGGCATGCCCGAACAAATCAGCCCGGTACACCCGCAGTTTTTGTATTTGGAAAGAGACTCCCTGACCAAAGATCAATGGTATGTATTCAGGGTTACATTCCTGAACCGCAGCAAGCCGATGCTGGTCGCACTGACTAAGAGCGATCTGAAATCACCCAGCGCATTAAGTGAAGCTCTGGAAGGTTACACACCTGGTGGCCGTTTTGATGGCGACAGCACCGACCTGCTGATACTTAAAAGACGTTGGTTTGACTATGGCATCAGCACAGTTAGGACCCTCTCTTTCATTGGTTATGACGAGGAAACCGGTGTTTACACCTTTGTCGGAGAAGAGAACCCCAACAATCGTGGGATGCCTACTGATTTCGGTTTTTATAAAAACAAGTTGATCCGCAGCAACCAGATGGGTTTTCTAAAGGCCGGTGAACACGCAATAAAAAGCAATGCCAACGATATAAAGCTCACCCGGGCTAGTGGCAAATGGTCTCCAGACTGGCTGCCTGCGTTTCACCAGGTATTCACAGATAAAGGTATTGTTTCAATGGCCTGGTGGCTGGGTACCTTATTTGCGCAGCAGATCCGGAAAGAATTCAAGAGTTTTCCTTTTCTGGAAGTCATTGGCGCACCAGGTGCCGGTAAATCCTCACTGCTTCGCTTTCTCTGGAGATTGGTTGGCAGAGAAAACTACGAAGGTGACCAGCCCCAGCGTGGATCAAGCGTCGGCAGTGCAAGGGGTATGGCTCAATCATCAAACTTAGCCTTTGTTCTCCTGGAAGGTGATGCTGACAGCAAATTCAACCCTGAAGACCTTAAACCCCTTTCTGATCATGGCGCTGTTCTGAGAAGGACAGGTGTTAAAAATGTTGGCACCGACACCCACGTTTTAACGTTCAAAGGCGCACTTTGTATCAGCCAGAACGATGTTGTTCAGGCCAGCAGAGCAATCCTGTCCAGAATCGTCCATGTCTATTTCACAGACGACCATCATATCCCGGGACAAACAGATATTTTGTTTCGGAAAGTTGCCGGAATACCTGCTGAAGACTTGTGCGCCTGGCGTGACATTGCACTAACCAATGAGGCCATGGTTATGGCCAGATTCCGCAAAGAATTTACCCGGCTTGAGATCGAATTCAAAAAGCGTGACAGCAAGATGATGATCCGGATTGCTGAGTTTCACGCAATGATCGCTGCACTGATTCACTGCTTACAAATCATCTTCGGTACTAATTATCTGACAAACGTCATGGTTAAGCGTCTGGAAGAGTACCTCTGGGACATGGCTCAGGATCGACAGAAGAAATGCAGAAAGGATGACCCATTAGTCGAACAATTCTGGGAGTACTACGAACACCTGAACCGATCCAGTACCGGCTACCAGAGCGAGCGCCTGAACCACTCTATCAAGCCGGAATTCATCGCCATAAAAATGACCGAATTCGAGGCCATGTGTAAACAGGCTGGTCTGGACGGTCTCAAGACCAAAATGCGCGAAATCAAACCCCTGCTGAAGGGCTGCCACAGTCACCCCTTTGTAAAAGTCGGCAACGTCAAGAGCAAGTTATTAGGACACGGAGAAACAGCTTACTGCTGGATTTTTGAAAAAGAACCCAAGGACAAAAAGAAACAGGCATAAGCCGACAAGGTGGGTATAGG
>NZ_JAHHPS010000078.1:0-1042 GCF_024606275.1 Endozoicomonas sp. SESOKO4
GTAAAACCCCGGTTAGTTACTTCATTGACAGTGAAATAATCTTAAAGGCTGGTCAGGACATTATTGGGGCTGCTGATAAGGGTTTTGAAATCGTGACCACACTTTCCACAGGTTTTAAAGAGCAGTTCATGATCAGACATGGAAACAGAAGCGACTTCCATTTTGGAGAAACGAGAGACAATCATATAAAACACATCACTTTTCAGCCATCTGAACCTGATGGCCACAGACCCATTAAAAGTATTATTCTCGCATATTGCTATAACCACAGACTGATTGTGGCCAACAACCTATTCTATCTTCCTCACTGGTACGGAGTTGAACTTGATTGCAGAAAATCTCTGGATGCATCTGCTGATGACGAGCGCACAGGCCCTGGCCTGCAGTTTGCGGATAACATGATAATAGGTGAAACTTTCAGCGCAGGACCACACAACATTACCTCCTTGTATGGGATAAATATTATTCTTCCTGCCATCTATAATCAGTCACAGAAAATCGCTATTGTTGATAACAGATTCCAAGGCAGGATGGCAGATGTGGGTAAGATTAGTCTTGGAGCCGGAACCAGTATCGATATTTTCAGAAACACGATCGACATTGACAACTCAGGCGGGACACATCTTGATCTTCGTGGTCAACAAACTCAAAAAGGTGGTTTTATTCTTACTGGCATTACAGATACTGGTGCAAAACCTCCTCGCTTTAATCTGGCAGGCAATCAGATCCGCGTAACAGACACCGCTATAAGTATTGAGGCACTGATCGCACTGGCTCTGGCTTGTAACTTCCTGCAGGCAGTCAATCCATGGCAACACGCTCAACTAAAAAACGTCACAGCCCTTAATCCACTGCCTTTGGCAGGTGAGTGCGAAAAATGCGTGAGTCCAACCGTAATTAGCGCATCAATCAGTCCACCCACATACTGTCATATTGTGAATACCTGGTCGGCCATCAACAATTCCACAGCAGCCCCTTTGAGTGGAATGACCAGCCTTTAAGATTATTTCACTGTCAATGAAGTAACTAACCGGGGTTTTAC
>NZ_JAHHPS010000079.1:0-1094 GCF_024606275.1 Endozoicomonas sp. SESOKO4
GGGTGGCTAGATTATTAGCGGTTGATATGACGTAAGTTTTTTTGAACGGCAACACCAGACTGCTACCCCGGTATCAACTTCTTCAAGATACTTTACTGGTTGATGCTGCAGAAGGTTGGGTTACACATGGCCAATAACCTAAATAGCAATTTAGAAATACTTGGCTATTCTCTGTTTCTACTCCGAACAACAAGATTGATCAGTGGTGCTACTTTTTTCCGGGGCAAAAAGTCAACACAGATTGTTCTGGGGTTTCCTATTAGGGAGAGAGCGGGTTGGTATTATTGACACAAGTTGTGTAACGAGACTTGAATGCATCTTTACCGCTTATTAGTAGCATTTGTTCTTTCCATGCTAGCTATTGCGATTCTGCCATTATGCAATTCCTCAATCCTCATTGAACGGCATAATTCCGATGGACACAAAGTTCGGATTGAAATCAATGACGGTACAGTTCCTCGGGTTGTAAGTCAGTGGCAAGTGAGTTTGCTGCTTCCGGAGGGCTTCGATGATCAATACTGTGTCCTTTGCTTCAAGACACCTGTGGTGTCAGCAGACTCGGACATTATCGCACTATTAGTCAAGAACGACCTGAGCAACTATCCACCCCCTCCACCCTGGAAGGGTGGAGGGGGCTGGCCATCGGGATTATTCGAAATTGATCTGGTTATCCTGACACCCGTCATCTCGTGGCTGATGTCCAAAGGCAGGGATTCTACCTCGTTTGAGGAACAGCCATCACTGGCACGTTTGAAAATGACACGGGTTAATGCCGACGGTTATTCCAGTGAAGCCGTTATACCTGTCGGTTGGCGCGATTTCCTGAATATTGAGCAAATGACCGATGTTTATTTCTGGAACACCCTCTTCCAGCGTACCGCCATTGCTTGTCCGGCCAGCGAAAACCATCAATGTTTAAAATTGTTTCTTGAGCGTACAGCCTTGAAGACACATCATGCTGTCAGCTTTAAAGAAGGTAGTGCGGATGGAGAACCCTATGGCAAGGTAGCCGATCAAGAATCAAAGGACGAAAATAACGACCATCAAAAGGAGCAAAGAGATGAACCTGAAGGTCAGGAGAGCAGATCACCGGC
>NZ_JAHHPS010000080.1:0-1342 GCF_024606275.1 Endozoicomonas sp. SESOKO4
GTTGCTGGCATCGACCTGGAACTCTCCTTCGCCGGTCACGTCACCGTCTACCCAGCCGTTGGGAATGCCCTTATCAAGGGCTACTGCAAAGTTGTCGGAAATCTCGAGACTGGCTGAGGACACACGGATGGTGAAATCGCCCACTTCAATATCAAAATTCTTGCCGCTGATTCTCTGGGTCATGGCGCTCTCCTTAGTTCAGGCTCAAATCCAGTGCGATGTTGCAGGTGATGGCCTTGGCGCTGTTGTAGGGCCGCGCCACCACGTAAATTTCGACGCTGTCACGGGTTGGCCAGGTGATTGTGATGTCACCGTCTTCCGGGGGCTGGACTTCACCGGGGTGCACAGTGCCCAACACTTCGGTGCTGTGGCTCATCTCAAACAGCGGGCGCATAAAGTAGGTTTCGTTCGATGCAATGCTGGCCGGTGTGCTGTTGAGCTTACGATCTGCGATCCGGGCAATAGCCAGGGGGCGAATACGACGCATAACTTTCTGGACAACCCGCAGATTTTCGACGGTCTGGAAGTCGCCGCCTTCCACGTCCAGCATGTTGCCGTCTGCCCAATAAGTGCCGTCGTAATCCGGGTACCACTGGGGAACGCTAAACCGCTCAGTGTCCAGAGCTGACAGGGTGCTCATATCAATTTCACGGCCAGTGTTGTCTTGCGGCTTAACGCTCCATTCACCGATCAGTGGGCCAGTGGCCACACGCATTGGAGAATCAGCAACGGTGACAGCGCGATTGCAAAGCCGACCGGCCAGTGTGCCCTGATCAAATCCCCAGAGTTCAGGCACGACCATTACCTGGTTAGCAGCAACGTCTTTGGTGAGCTTTTTAATTTCATCCACGTACGTGCTCCAGTCCTCACCAGTGCCGACGGTGTCATCAATTTTTCTGGCAGCAGCCATAAAGAACAGTGGCCGCTGATACTGACCATGAATTTCCTGCGCTTTGGCATGCATGGCTTCAAGGTCGGTGCTGACGGTAATCGCATCGGTAATCACAATGCATTCCACCGATACCTGGGTCATGCAGTAGTCAACGCCATCTTCCCAGTCGTCAGCACTGGCCAGCACATAAACGACTGCGCCCCAGTTTTGGCCGGCATTCTGTCGGGCTGCTTCCAGCTGGGTTTTCAGGGTGCTGTCGTCTTCACCCAGCAGTTCGTCCAGATCGGTGCTGTTATCTGCGTTTAGCACCTTTTCCTGATTCACGGTCCCAACCCCCATAAAAAGGAAGAGTCGCTCCACTTCGTTCAGCGGACCCTGCATCAGGTTCAGGTTGTTAACTTGTACACTGCCAATGGCCATTGTTTGCTCCTGGTCTTGGTTATTTTTTAG